>CAYZDW010000123.1:0-2773 GCA_964477175.1 uncultured Steroidobacteraceae bacterium
CACCGTTCTGAGCAGGAAGCAGGAGCCGGCCAGGGCACAGGCGGTCGCAAGCGGCATTGCGCGCTCGACGTTCGGAGCGATCGGCGCGGCGCTGCGGGCGGGGAGGGGGCTGTCCAGGGGCTTCGGCCGCGGCGCTTCCGATTTCTCGCGCGGAGCCTTCATCGACCAGGACCGGAGCCGCTGGGACAGCGTCTCGCGCAAGGCCGGCCAGCGGCTCATCGGCCTGGGCATGCCCCGCGAGCGTCGCGCGCGGATGAACTCAATCAAATACGAGCGTGCGGTATGAGGACTCAGGAACTCCGGCGGCTGCGGGTAGGAGCGTTGGTGCTCGCCGTTGCGATCGCCTGCGGCTGCAGCGGCCAGGCACGCCAGGTCGATTGCGACGGACGGCTCGAGCCGATCAACCGGCCGGCGCCCAAGATTCTGGAGTCGTCGTCGAAGCCCGAAAAGCAGGCGGCACCGTCAAAGGATTCGGAGCCATGAGCCGCGACCCGGCGCTCGAACAGTACTTTCGGGAGGCCGCGTCCTGGGACGCCGATCGGGCGGCCATGAACGCGCGCAGTGTCCGTATCGCCTGGCGCGTAGCCATTGGCGCCGGCACCCTCAGCGTATTCGCAGTCACTGCGCTCATGCTGCTGATGCCGCTCAAGCGCGTCGAGCCGTTCGTGATCCGGGTCGACAACGCGACCGGGATCGTGGACCTGGTGACGGTGTTCGTCGGGCAGACGGTGTTGACTGAGACGGTCACCCGGTACCTGCTCACGCACTATGTCACGGTCTGCGAGCGGTTCAGCTACGCGACCGCCGAGAGCGACTACGAAGAATGCGCGGCCTTTCACGCGCCGCCCCGCAATCAGGCCTGGGCGGCGCTCTGGGATCGGGCCAATCCGGGGTCTCCCCTCAACGTCTACAAGGACGGTTCCTCGGTGCGTGCGGAGCTGAGCGCGGTGAGTTTCTTCCGCCGTGCGAATGGCCTCGACGACCTCGCGCAGATCCGCTACACGAAGGCGCGCCGGACCGGGCCGGGCGCGAACGACCAGGTGACGCACTGGATCGCGACGATTCAATACGTCTACGCCGAGCCTCCGCGGGACGCCCGCGTCCGGCGCTGGAATCCGCTGGGCTTCAAGATCGTGGAGTTTCGCAGCGAGCCCGAACTGATCCCGCCTGGGCTGCCGACCGATCCCGCTGCGCAGGCCGTGGCCGTGCAGGCGCCCGCGGGAGGTGTCCGGTGAATCGCGGGTTCCGCAGCTGCCGGACACACCTCGCGGCGCTCCTCGCGCTCGTGGCCGCGCTCGGCGCGGCGTGGGAAGCCTCTGCCGAAACCCTGCCGGCCAAGGGCCGGCTCGACACCCGCATCCGCACGGCGACCTACAGCGAGGAGGAGGTGTACCGGCTGAACGGCCTGATCGGTTACGCGATCGAGCTGATCTTCGAGCCGGGCGAAACCTATTCCGGCAAGGCCGGCGGCGACCTGGAGGGCGTCACCATCGATTCCCATGCGAACTCGGTGTTGTTGAAGCCGCGGGCGGAGATCGTTGCGACCAACCTCGTGATCTATACGAACCGGCGCGCATACCGGTTCGATTACTCCGTCATGGCACGACGCCCGAACCAGGACTCACGCGATCTCATGTTTGCCGTGCGGTTCCTGTATCCGCCGGCGCCGACCGAAATCGCAGGTCCGAACCCGGAGCAGCAAGTGGCGTTCGAGATCGAGCGCGCCAGGACCCAGCGACCACGCAACACTGACTATTGGTACTGCGGCCATCGCGCGCTGCGGCCGGTGGTCGCTTCCGACGATGGCGTGCATACGCGTCTCACGTTCTCCGACCGCGCCGAGCTGCCGGCGGTCTTCGTTCGGAACGAAGACGACACGGAATCTCTGCTGAACTTCTCGATGGATGGGGGCGACGTCGTGATTCATCGCCTGGCGCCCAGACTGATCCTGCGCCGCGGACGCCTGACCGGCTGCATCGTCAACAAGGGCTTCGACGGCGCCGGCGTGCGCCTGGAATCCGGCACGCTCTCGCCACGCATCGAGCGCGAGCGGAAGGCGCCGCAGCCATGAAGCTGATCGACTGGCTGCGGCGGCGCCGGCGGGGTAGCGCGGTTGCTGCGACGCCCACGGGCCATGCGGGGCAGGGGCCGGAACTTCCCGAAGGCGACGGACAAGTCGCCGGCGAGCGCGGACAGAGCGCCGTTCAGCGACCGCCCGCGCTGCAAACTCGCATCAGCAATCTACTCGCGCTCGCGCTCATGGGCGGGCTCGCAGTCGCGCTCCTCGGCTGGTACTACGCGCGCTCCGTGGACGCGCGCATCAGCCAGCGCGAAACTGCGAAGTCCTCCGCCCAGGAAAAGGCCAAGGGCGAGATGACGCTGCGACCGCTCGGCCGGGTCGATCCGCCGCCGCCACAGCTTGCGCTGGAAACGCTGCTGGGCGAGGCGCCGGAGGAGCCGCCTGCGCCGGACGACTCCGCATCGTGGCTGCAACCCGGCCCCTACGCGCTGCCGCCGTATGCGCGAGCGACCGCCTATGCGCCGGGCCCCGTCTACACGCCCGCCACGGCGCCGGCGGCGCGTACGCCTGAGGAACTGGCGCTTGAGCGGCAGTTGTCCGGACCGGCCTTCGCCTCTCCGACCGCGCCCGTTGCCGCCTCACCGAAAGTGGCGCTGGATAGCGATCGTCGGCCGCTCGACCCCGGCGGCGAGCTCGATGAGTTGTTGCGCCCCAGTGCAACGCCGGCGGCGAGCGCCAAGGTGCTTCCGACCC
>CAYZDW010000124.1:0-3863 GCA_964477175.1 uncultured Steroidobacteraceae bacterium
GGCGCGTCGAGCAGCATCGTCGACGGCGGCGCGCTGGACCGTGTGTTTGAGATCCTCAGCGGCGGCTCGGCCACGTTCAGCAGCCTGACGATCCGCAACGGCAACCCCGGCGCCGGCACCGGCGCCGGCATCAGCGCCGTCGGCTCGGTGACGTTGGCCAGCGTGACCCTGTCGAATCACACCACCACCGGCGAAGGCGGCGGACTGTACGCCACGGGCAGCGGCGTCGTGGTCACGGTGACCGGCTCCACGGTGCACAGCAACTCGGCCGGCTCCGGGGGCGGGATGTCGATCCGCGGCAGTGCCTCGCTGTCCGCCACCGACAGCACTTTCCGTAACAACAGCGTCGGCGGCGATGGCGCAGGGGTGCACCGCCGGGGCGGCACCCTTGAGCTGCTCAACACCATCGTCGCCAACAGCATCACCGGGCCGAACTGCAGCGGCACCATCACCTCGCTCGGCTACAACCTCGATAGCGGCACCAGTTGCGCGTTCGCCGGACCCGGCGACCAGCAGAACGCCAACCCGCAGCTCGGCGCGCTGGCCGACAACGGCGGCCAAACCCGGACCCATGCCCTGCTCAGTGGCAGCCCGGCGATCGATGCTGGTACCAATACTGGCGCCCCCGCCGCCGACCAGCGTGGAGTCGCCCGCCCCCAGGACGGTGATGGCAACGGTAGCTCGATCACCGATATAGGGGCCTTTGAGGTCGAAGCAGCGACGTTCACTCCGCTCACCGTGGTCAAAAGCTCCCTGGCGTTCTCCGATCCGTTCAACAGCACGACGAACCCGAAGGCAATCCCCGGCGCTTTTGTCGCCTATACGATCGTCGCGAACAATCCCGGCACGGGAACGGTGGATGCGAACACGGTGTTTATCTTCGATGCGGTGCCGGCGAACACCGACTTGTTCGTCGGCGACGTCGGCGGCGCGGGCTCGGGGCCGGTTGCGTTCACCGCGCTGACCAGCGGACTCACCTATACATTTGCGTCGCTCGCCAGCGCGGCCGACGACGTGAGCTTTTCCAACGACGGCGGCACGACCTACATCTACACGCCGACGCCCGATGCCAACGGCGTAGACCCCGCTGTGACGCACATCCGCATCAATCCGAAAGGCACGTTCAACGCCGCCGCGAGCTTCCAAGTGTTGTTCCGGGTGCGCGTGGAGTAGGGCTGTACCTTTGGCTGGCCGAGCGCATGGAGCCGCCGATCGGCGACGACTTACCAGCGTATACCGTCGATGCGCTTGTCGCGGTGCGACAGAATCCACTGAGCGTGCTCGGTAAGACAGGCATGACCGAGCGCGCGCAGGATGCCGAGCTTCTCGGAGGAGCAGCGCGCCGAGCGCAGCTCGCGCGCCGCGAAATCGAATAGAGAATCCATGTGGTGGTACTGACGGATCAGCGAGCGATCCGCTTTCTCGGCGAGATAGATCTCGAAAATAGCGGTATACGCGGTCAGCAGTGCGAGCGCCATGAGCATCAGACCGCGCGGTTTGGCCGCGAGGACCGGCAGTTGAGTCATGAGCCGCAGGGCCACGTCAGCTGCCAGTACCACGGCGAGGACCAGGCCGCCGATCAGCATCGCGCGCGCAATGTGCTCGGCAATCGCGACGCGACGTGTCAGCTTCATGGCGCGTTGTCGATAGTAGAGAAGCTGACCGGAGCCGTTCACCGGGTCCGCATCGCCGACCCAGGCCGAGAGCGCGTACTCAAACCCGTTTGGCAAGGCAGCGTGTGGATACAAAGCGCAACGCAGGGTCACGGTCCGCATCGCGGCGCGAATCCATTCGATCTGGGTGTCTTGCTTATGCAGGAAGCTCTCGTGTGCGAACGCGTCGTCGAACCGAGCCCGCACGCCCGATAGCTCCCAGTAGAAGTCGACGCGCAGGCCTTCCGCAAGCGCACGGTAATCGAGGTAACGCCGGTCCCAACTGCGCCGCCGTGCCCAAAAAGCCAACAGCCATCCGAGCCCGAAGACCCACAGCACCGCCACGATGTTCACGAATCCGAGTACGCCTTCCGGCGCATCCTTGAACACGAGCAACAGGTAGGCCATCAGGGCCCACAGACCGAAGCGAGCCGCCAGCGCGCGCGTAAAGCAACGTCGAAAATGCACGGCAAGCCAGTCGGCCGCAACGAACAGGCGATCGACGTACCGCAGGGCATCCGGAATCGGGCCCGCCATTGCCGGCGCCAGGGGCCGGCCGAGCCTGGCAATCTGAGCGTCATACTCGCCGACATTGCGATTGAATTCCGCCGTTTTCGCAAGCAGCGTCGCCAACCCGGACGGGATGCCCTGTTCGATACGTCCCGGCGGCGTTTCTCCGGTCACAAAGCCAATGACTCGGACGCCGGCAGCACCGTTCGCCGCCGCGGCAGTCGTGAGACGTGAGCAGCGAATCTCGTAAATCAGATCGTTGTCTGCGGCGAACAACCAACTGTGCAGCGCGGCGCGCGGTTCATCGTCCTCGATTGGGCCGATCCGACCGCGCCGGCGCTCGATGGATCGGGCCGTGCCCGCGCGATGCACAGTGTCCAGTCCATCCCAGACGGCGATCATGAGCGAGCTGTATCGAGCAATCAGTTCCCCGGCGCGCTCGAACTGCCGATCACGAGTCTCGTCCGGTTGAGTCAGATTGCCGGCGACGGTGCCCGCGGCCGGCGTCATCTCGAGCTTCTGCGCGCCGACCATCGTCCGGTCGAACACCGCACGCGCCGCGTCACTGGTGAGCTCGGCGCGGCATTGCGTCGCGGGAAAGGGCAGCAAGGCGATGACCTCGATCCCGAGCTCATGCGCGACGTCGGCCACCAGGAGGTCCGCCCCCTCGGCCTGTGCGGACAGCAGTTTGATTCGCACATCAGGTTGCGCCTGCCGAAGCGCGCGCAGCAGTTGTTCGACTGCATCGCGAATGGCCGGCACCTCGCACGGCACGAGATCGCGGTGGCCCACGACGCCGACCAGCAGTGGAATGCTTTGCAGACCAGATTCTCCGCTCGCGGCCGGCAGATTGATCACGATCGATACTCTGACGTCACTGTTTTCCCCAGGCACAGGCCATTCGTGCGCACGAGGCTGCTTCGTAATAGAGCGTCATTTTGCCGGGGGGACAATATGGCGAAAAGGAAGGCCGTTTGAATCTATCCTTTCTACTTCGCCGCGCTGGACGGGCCGACCAGGGCCACCTGGCCGGCCGCGTCCAGCTCAGCAATCCTCGGCCGTTCAGAATTCCTTCGTGAAGCGAACTCCGTATTCGCTCGCATCATTGCTGAGCATGATCAGCACGTAGTCGCCGGTGTTGAGCCGCGCATTGTCATAGCGCTCATCCGTGACATTCCGGCCGTAGGCAGCCACGCTCCAGTCGCCGTCCGTGGGCCGGTAGCTGATGTCGAAATTGATCAGGTCGCGGCTTTCGATGAAGGTGAACCTGCCCGGATCCGAGCTGGGCTCGCCGAACATCTCGTCCCGGAAGGACCAGTCAGCGCGGATCGTGACCTCTCCGGCGCCGGTCGGAATCGTAAGTTCCGGGCTCACCGACGCGGTGAGTTCAGGAGTCAGCGGGGCAACCGCGGCGGGGTTCGGGTCATTCACGTCGGCGTCGATATAACCCAGGGTCGTGTGGAGACGGAAGTTGTCGGTCACCAGCCAGGTGCTTTCCCACTCGACGCCTCGCGAGGTCTGATCCACGATGATGTTTTGCGTATTGAAGCCGCCACCGATCGTCGTGCTCACCTGATAGGGCAGGTCCGAGTAGTCGGTATTGAACACGGTGATGCTCATCTGCAGGTTGTCGAAGGGTTGCCCTTTCAGACCCACTTCGTAGTTCAGCGCCGTCACGTTGTCGTTGGCCACGAAGCAGTT
>CAYZDW010000125.1:0-6809 GCA_964477175.1 uncultured Steroidobacteraceae bacterium
CGGGAGCGAGGGGTCGGACATCGTGTCCTGCGATAGCCGCACGAACAGCGCACCCGGCTTGCGCGAGGCGCAGAAAGTCATCGCCGCGCCGATGACCCAGCGGTCGACGTTCTTCATGAGGTCATTGCGCTCTGCGGCCGGCATGAACAGCGACGGCAGCACTTCATGACCCTGCTCGTCGAGCATGCGCACGAGCACGTCGAACATCCCGAGGTCCTCGCCGACCAGGCTGGCGATCGGCTGCTGGACCAGCCGGAACCGGTTGTCCATCAAAGCCGCCTTGATCTGCTTGACCCACTGGCGGTCCTGGTCCTGCAGCCGTAGCATCGCGCCGGTGTGCTCGAGCATCTGCACGCGGTTGCCACCCAGCTCGCGCCCCTGGCGGTTCGCATTGAATGCATCGCTGGCCGGTCCTTCCGGCTCGTGGACCTCGGCCGGCACGGGCCCGAGACCGATCGTGCAAGTCGTCGACAATGACTTTGAGCCGACCTGGAACACTTCAGTCGCGACCTGGTGAATGACGTGCTCGGCCCAGGCATCGACGTCGCGGCTATTGCCGCGCTCGAGCAGCACCATGAACCCGTTGCCGCCGAAGCGGCCGGCCAGGTCGCCTTCCTGCACCTGTTCACGCAGCAGCCTCGCGAAATCGGTCAGGAAATCCTCGCCGATCATGACGCCGACGTCTTCGAGCACGGCGTCGTACCTGTCTGGCTCGATGTAGGCCAGGCAGCGGATGCCGGCCTTGGCGGGTTGCGCCAGCCGCTCGCGCAGCTTCTCCACGAAGAAACGGCGATACATGAAGCCGGTCGCGGGGTCGCATTGCATCGCCTCCGCGAGCCGGCGCTCGACCTCGCCTTCGTCCGTGAGCCGCGCGGGCACGCAGACCTGGACGCAGGGCTCGCCGTCGAACTCGGCGCGCCGGAGCTGAAACTCGAGTGACGGCGTATGGCCGCTGACCAGCAGCGCCGACGCATGCAAGGTGTGGCCCGACCACTTGCCCTGCAGGCAGGCGACGAGCGCTCCCTTGATCGCCACGTGGTCATCCGCGTCGAACGCATCCATGAGCGGCGTGCCGGTGACCTCGTCTGCGCTGTCATAGCCGAACAGCTCGACCCAGGCAGGGTTTGCGTCGACGATGATGCCCTCCTGGACCTGGGCGAGCGCGTCAGTGGATCCCTCGACGATATGCTGCAGCTGTTGCTTGTATTCGCGTGCGGATGCGAGCGTGACCGACAGGGCCCGATCGAGACGGTAGGTGCGCAGCTCGCGGCCAACGACGAGCTGCAGTCGCCTGATATTGCCGAGTGTGACCGCGTCCTGGGCGCCGAGCGCAAGCGCCTCGGCAATCGCGATTTCGTCGAGCCGTTCGCGCACGATCAGTACCGGAACCTCCGGTGCGAAACGCGCCCGGAAGTCCATCGCACTTGCGAGGTCGACGATGCCTTCGTCGGCGAACAGCAGGAGCATCTCGGCGGACGCCTGCGTCAACACGTCACCGAGGTCGCGCGCGTCGGGCAGCCAGGTCACGTGGACCGGATGGCCGGCATTGCGCAGTGCCTTGTTGATAGCCTCGACATTGTCCTGGCTGCGTGTCAGGGCGATCATCGGGACGGCGGCGGGTTGCTTCAATTCCGGCTCCGGATGCGGCCAGCGGGCGTGGCAGGCAGAATAGTAGCACCCCGAATTCCGTCAATTGCGCGACCGGCGTCTTGGATTACCAACCAGTAAAATCGCGCACGGGCGGCAGAATGTGGCTGCCCGAGGCGCGATTACCGGCGGAAATGCGGGCCCGGCGGGGTGGCCGGTCGGGCGGGTTGTGGCTATCATACGCGGCCTTTGTCCAGCACCGGCCCGCGATTCGGGGCCCCGGCAGCCCGCGATGTCCAGTTACAACACCAACGAATTCCGGTCGGGTCTCAAGATCCTGCTCGACAACGACCCTTGCTCGATCGTGGACAACGAATTCGTCAAGCCGGGCAAGGGGCAGGCCTTCAATCGAGCGCGGATCCGCAATCTCAGGACCGGGCGGGTCATCGAGAGGACCTTCAGGTCCGGTGATTCCGTCGAGGCTGCCGACGTGGTCGATGTCGACATGCAGTACCTGTACTTTGACGGCACCTTCTGGCACTTCATGCAGCCCGAGAACTTCGAGCAGTTCACTGCTGGCGAGACCGCGGTGGGCGATGCGGCCCAATGGCTCAAGGAAGGCGTCGTCTGCATCGTCACATTGTGGGATGGCCAGCCGCTGACGGTGACGCCGCCCGCGCACGTGGAGCTCAAGATCGTCGAGACCGATCCCGGCATGCGCGGCGATACCGTCACCGGCGGCACCAAGCTTGCAAAGCTCGAAACCGGCGCATCGGTCAAGGTGCCGCTGTTCGTCAATCAGGGCGAGGTGATTCGCGTGGACACGCGCAGCGCCCAGTACATCGCGCGCGTGAAGTGAGCTCCTCGCGGGTGTCGCGACCGCGTCAGCCCGCCCCGAAACCGTCGATACCCGCGAGCCGCCAGTCGCAGGCAGCAGCGAGCTGCGCGGCCAGCGCCTCGAGGCCCAGGGCATCGCCAGGACCGAAGCGGCCGTAACTCGGGCTGTCGAGATCGAACACGCCGAGCAGCCGGTTCTGCGAAACGAGCGGCACGACGATCTCGGAGTTCGATGCCGCGTCGCAGACGATGTGTCCCGGGAACTGGTGGACATCCGGGACGATCACGGTGTCGCGGCGTTGCGCGGCCTCCCCGCAGACCCCCTGGCCCAGGGGAATCCGCACGCAGGCGATCCTTCCCTGGAACGGTCCAACGATCAACTGACCGCCGCGCAGGAAATAAAAGCCGGCCCAGTTGAGATCTGGCAGCAGCTCCCAGACGAGCGCTGCGACATTCGCGGAGTTGGCCCAGGGGTCGCGTTCGCCCTCGAACAGCCCTTCGGCCTTCTGCATCAGCCCCGCATACGGTTCAGCGAGTTGCGGTTCCATCCGGTTTCCTCAGGCCCGGTCCACAGGAAAGGCCAATGCCGCAACAATCGACGACAGCCGGAGCGCGACCATGACCAGCCGATCGAATCCCAGCGCGACGCCCGCGCATTCCGGAAGTCCATGCGCAAGAGCGGCCAGGAATCGCTCATCAAGTGGGGTCGCGCGCTGACCGCGCCGCCGCCGGGCCTCCAGATCCTGCTCGAATCGACGGCGCTGTTCCAGCGAATCGGCCAATTCGCGAAACCCGTTGGCGAGTTCGATACCGTCCACGTAAAGCTCGAAGCGTTCCGCCACCGGCCAGCCATCCCCGTCATCGCGTAATTTCGCCAGCGCCGCCTGGCTCGCCGGGTAATCGCGCACGAACACCGGTCCGTCCCGGCCAAGCCCCGGCCCGACGACCGTGGCCACCAGCAGGTCGAGCCAGGTATCCCGGTCCTGACCGGACGCAGCCAGCAAAGTGATTCTGCGGTCCCTCAGGACGGCCTCGATCTCGCCCGGGCTCGCGGTCGCGCAATCGAGGCCGCAAGATTCGACGATGGCCTCGCGATAGGTGATCTGCCGGGCCGGGGCCAGGGCGCGGAGGTCGCCGACGGCCGCCCGGACCAGCCTGTCGACATCGCGCTGCAGGTCCGCAACACGAAAGCCGACGCGGTACCACTCGATCATCGTGAATTCCGGGTTGTGCAGCCCGCCCGATTCGGCGTCGCGAAACACGGGGCCGATCTGGTAGCAGTCGCCGATGCCGGCCGCGAGCAGCCGCTTCATCGCATACTCGGCTGAGGTCTGCAGGTACATCGGGTCGCGGTGCGCCGGTTGCGCGATCATCGCCTCGACACGGGGCTCGCTCGGCGCGAACGCCGACAGCAGCGGCGTCTGCACCTCGAGGACCCGCTCGGACGCGAAGTACGCGCGGACGCGTGCAAGCATCGCGGCGCGATGCCGGATGACCTCGATGCTCGCCGTGGGTCGCCAGTCAGCGCGATTCATGGGAGCGTCGCAATGCGCTCGCCCATCCGAACGGCGCTGCCCGGCGCCAGCTCCGGCACCAGGATCGGACCGGCGGGCCCGAACATCAGGATGACGGTGGAGCCCATGTTGAACCATCCAAGTTCGGCGCCCTTGTCGAGCGCGATGGCCGGCCCTCCCGGCAGGTCCCGCGTGACTCGCGGACGCAGGGCCCGGATCTCGCCGGCCCAGCAGAGGCCCATGCTGCCGACGAACAGCGCCCCGACCAGCACGACGGCCATGGGACCGGCCACGGTGTCGAAGACGCAGGCGATCCTCTCGTTGCGCACGAAAAGCCCCGGCACGCCAGCCACTGTCGCGGCATTGACGCTGAACAGGTCGCCCGGCACGTGGCGCGCGAAGCGCAGCTTTCCCGCGAGCGGCATGTGGATGCGGTGATAGTTGTGCGGGGCGAGATAGAGCGTTGCGAACGCGCCGTCGACGAACTGCGCCGCGAGCGCCGCATCGCCGCCCAGGAGCGTGCTCGCGGAATAGCCGATACCCTTGGCCTGCAACAACGCATCGCCCGCGAGTCTGCCCGATTGGCTGACATATCCGTCGACCGGGCAGGCGACGGCCATGGAATCGCGGTCGATCGGGCGCGCGCCGGGGCGCAGCCTTCTCGTGAAGAAGTCGTTGAAGGATCCGTAAGCCGATGGATCGTCGCGCTCGGCCTCCGATAGGTCGACCGGGTAGTGCCGAAGGAATCCTTGGATCAGCGCATTCCTGAACCAGCCGATGCGCGCGCGAGCGAGCAAATGGACCAGCCGCGACAGGAAATGCTGTGGCAGCAGGTATTGCAGCCCGATGAAGGCCCGCTCGCGAACGCTGCGCCTGCTCACTTCAATGCGACCCCGTCAACGCTCTGCAACGACGATGCTGCGGTAGTCGCGCGCGATGACGTCTGCCGCATGCGGACTGCCGAACACGGCCGCGAACGCGGCGGAGGGGTCGATCAGGAAGATCGCTGCCGTATGGTCGACCGTGTAACTGCCGTCAGCCGCTGGGGCGCCGACCAGAACCGCGACACCCAATTCGCGCGTGAGGGCCTCGATTGTCTCCGGGCCGCCGGTCACGCCCAGGAATTGCGGATCGAAATAACCGACGTATCGCGACAGCGCGTCGGGTGTGTCACGCGCCGGATCCACGCTGACCAGCACGATCGCAGGCAATTCCGGCGATGGCAGATCCGCGACCACTTTGCGAACCTGTGCCAGCGTCGCAAGCGTGGTTGGACAGACGTCGGGGCAATTTGTGAAGCCGAAGAACATCAGCGTCCAGTGACCGCGCAGTCTGTCGAGCCCGAAGTCGGTGCCGGTGTGATCCTTCAGCGCGAGCGCCGGCAGCGGCCGCGGAGCATCGAGCAGCGTGGCCCTCTCGAGCACGGGCGGTGCCTGTGTCGGGCGCCCTGCGATCCAGGCGGTTACCGCGCCCGCCAGGGCCGCTACTAGCACGACGGCGAGAGCGAATTGGCGTTTCACCGATCAATTATCCCATAGAGCTACGGGTGTCCCCGCAATCCTCCGGGTTAGACTCCGGGCGATGGCAGGCACCGAGCGGGTCGGCGAATTGCTGGACCGGGCCACCCGCATGCTAGAGCAGGCGGGGCTGGCTTATGGCCACGGCACTGCCAATGCGCGGGATGACGCAGCGGCACTCGTTTTCCATGCGCTGCGACTGCGGCATGACTCGGCGCCCGGGAGCTATCGCCGCGTCGTACCCGCAGCTGGCCGACGTCGTGTCATTGCACTGCTGCGCCGCCGGATCGAGGAACGTGTTCCGTCGGCCTACCTGACCGGTGTCACCTGGTTCGCGGGTCACGAGTTTCGCGTGACACCCGACGTGCTGGTGCCGCGCTCGCCGATCGCGGAACTTTGCCTGAGTTCCTTCGAGCCCTGGATCGATGCCGGCCGGGTCCGCCGCGTGCTGGACATCGGCACCGGTTCCGGATGCATCGCGATCGCGGCGGCGCACGCGCTGCCGGATGCAGTCGTCGATGCGACCGATATTTCGCCGCGGGCGCTGGCTGTGGCCCGCGCCAACATCCGGCGCCATGGACTCGGGCGTCGCGTGCGGCTGCTGCGATCCGATGTCTATGGCGCATTGCGCGGCCGGCGCTACGATATCATCGTGAGCAATCCACCTTATGTCCCGGCGGCCGACCTCGGCCGGCTGCCGCCGGAGTACCACTCTGAACCCAGACTCGGGCTTCATGCGCTGCGCCGCGGACTCGCGATCATCGAACGCATCCTGGCCGGCGCGCGTCGCCACCTCGAGCCGCATGGCATCCTGGTCATCGAGTCCGGCGACACGGAGCACGCAGTCAGGCAGAGGTGGCCGTCGCTGCCATTCACCTGGCTCGAGTTCGAGCACGGGGGCGGCGGCGTCTTCCTGTTGAACGCCGGCCAGTTATAGGGAACCAGGCATGTCTGGCAACACGATCGGCAGGCTGTTCACGGTCACGACATTCGGCGAGAGCCATGGTCCGGCGCTCGGCGCGATCGTCGACGGCTGCCCACCGGGGCTCGAGCTCGCCGAGGAAGACCTGCAGGCCGATCTGGAACTCCGGCGCACGGGCACGTCGCGGTACACGAGCCAGCGCAAGGAACCCGACCGAGTCCGGATCCTGTCAGGCGTGTTCGAGGGCCACACGACCGGTACCGCGATCGGTCTCATCATCGACAATGTGGACCAGCGCTCGCGCGACTACGAAAAGATCAAGGACCGCTTTCGCCCGGGGCACGCGGACTACGCCTATCAGCAGAAGTACGGGCTGCGCGATTACCGCGGTGGAGGGCGCTCTTCAGCACGGATTACCGTGGCGACGGTCGC
>CAYZDW010000126.1:0-3781 GCA_964477175.1 uncultured Steroidobacteraceae bacterium
GCCTTCTTGACCATGTCCGGGTTGTAGCCGATGCCCGTCGTACCCCACATGTAGTTGATGGAGTGTTCGTTGCCGGGATCATGTACGGTCACGCGCTGCATGATCTCCGGGTCCATGTTCACGAGATTCGGCAGCTTCGACTTGTCGAGCTTCAGGAACACGCCGACCTTGATCTGGCGCTCGAGGAAGTCACCCGACGGGACGACCACGTCATAGCCGGTGCGGCCGGCCAGCAACTTGGTCTCCAGCACCTCGTTGGAATCGAACATGTCGTAGGTGACCTTGATGCCGGTCTTGGCCTCGAAGTCCGCTATCGTGGTCTCGCCGATGTAGTCCGACCAGTTGTAGACGTACAGGACCTTCTCTTCGGGTTGCGCCGCTGCATCGGCGCCCTCTTCCTTCTTGCCGCCGCAGGCGGCCAGCATGACGACGGCCGCGGCGAGCAGCCCGAAACGGAATTCACTGCGCATGATTGCCTCCATCGCCGGGCGTCGCCCGGATCCCTTCGGTCATTATCGCCCGGGCTCAGGCACCCGGTGCTTGTAGGCCTAATATAGCAGTGGTCGACCGAATTGCGGGTCCGTTGCGTCGCCGTCAGCCGACGCCGATGTCGGCGGCGGTCAGGTCCAGGCAACGCCGGGCCTTTTCGACCAGTTCATCCACCTGGCCCTTTTCGATGACCAGGGGCGGGGCGATGATCATGGTGTCCCGGACCGCCCGCATGACCAGGCCATTGGCGAAGCAATGGTCCCGGCAGATCAGTCCGGTATCCCCGCGGTTGCGGAACAAGGTCTTGCTGCCCTTGTGGGCCACGAGTTCCAGCGCCCCGATCAGGCCCACCCCGCGGACCTCGCCGACCAGCGGGTGGTCGGCCAGTTCCCGCCAGCGCCGTTGCAGGTAGGGGCCGATGTCTTCCCGCACGCGCTCGACAAGACGTTCGCGCCGGATGATCGCAAGGTTCTCGATGGCCACGGCGCAGGCGACCGGATGCCCCGACCAGGTGAATCCATGGTTGAATTCGCCGCCCTTCTCGATCAACACCTCGGCAACGCGATCCGAAACCATCGCGCCGCCCAGCGGCTGGTAGCCCGAGGTCAGGCCCTTGGCGATGGTCATGAAGTCCGGCTCGAAGCCGAAGTGTTCGCAGCCGAACCAACGGCCGGTACGGCCGAATCCGCAAATCACCTCGTCCGCGATCAGCAGGATCCCGTACTCGCGGCAGATCCTCTGAATCTCCGGCCAATAGGTCTCGGGCGGGATGATCACGCCACCGGCGCCCTGGATCGGTTCGCCGATAAAAGCGGCGACCCGCTCCGGTCCGATCGCCTCGATTTTCTCCGCGAGGCGGCGCGCGGCCCGCAGCCCGTATTCGGCCGGCGCGAGGTCGATGCCGTTCTCGAACCAATAGGGCTGCTCGATGTGGACGATGTCCGGGATCGGCAGACCGCCCTGGGCGTGCATGGCGGCCATTCCGCCGAGACTCGCGCCCGCCATGGTGCTGCCGTGGTAGGCGTTGATCCGGCTGATGATCACGGTCCGCTTCGGCTGGCCCATCAGGTCCCAGTACCGCCGGGTCATGCGGACGATCGTGTCGTTCGCCTCGGAACCGGAGTTCGTGAAGAACACCCGGTTGAACTGCGGGGGCGTCAGCTCGGCGAGCAGTCTCGAGAGTTCGATCGCTGGCGGATGGGCGCTCTTGAAGAAGCTGTTATAGAAAGGCAGCTCACGCATCTGTCGCGCGGCGGCGTCAGCGAGCTCGCCGCGGCCGTAGCCGATGTTGACGCACCAGAGACCGGACATCCCGTCCAGCATCTGCCGGCCCTCGGAATCGTAAAGATAGACGCCTTCGGCGCGCGTGATGATCCGCGAGCCCTCGGCGGCCAGCGCCTTGAAATCGGTGAACGGGTGAAGGTAATGCCGGGTATCGAGTTCCTGCCAGTCGCGGGTCGCTCGCTCGTTCATACGTTCAACAGGAGGTGTTCGCGCTCCCAGGAGCTGATCACCCGCGAGAAAGTCTCGTACTCATTTTCCTTGACCGCGCCGTATGCCGCGACGAAACGCTCGCCGAAAACCTCGACCAGCGGCTTGCAGCCGCGCAGCATCGCGAGCGCATCCGCCAGCGTCATCGGCAGGGCGAATGGCAGGTCGTAGGCCGAACCCGTAATCGGTTCGGTCGGCTTGAGGCCCTCGATCATGCCGAGATAGCCGCAGGCGAGCGATGCCGCGATCGCGAGGTAGGGATTGGCGTCCGCGCCGCCGAGGCGGTTCTCGACACGGCGCGACTGCGGCTCCGCGACCGGCACGCGCAGACCCGCGGTGCGGTTGTCGAGGCCCCACTGCACGTTGATCGGCGCCGAATTGTAGCGCGTGATGCGCCGATAGCTGTTGACGTTGGGAGCGAACAGCGACATGGCCGCCGGCAGGTATTTCTGAAGCCCGGCGATGTGCGATTCAAACAGCGGCGTCGGCTTGCCTTCGGCGTCGCTGAAGACATTGGCGCCGGTCTTCGTGTCCAAGACGCTCTGGTGGATGTGCATGGCACTGCCGGGCTCGGTGGCGAGCGGCTTCGCCATGAAGGTCGCGTACATCTTGTGGCGCAGCGCAGCCTCGCGCGCCGTGCGCTTGAACAGGAAAGCCTGGTCGGCAAGGTCCAGCGCATCGCCGTGGATCAGGTTGATCTCCATCTGCGCGGCGCCAGCCTCGTGGATCAGCGTGTCGATGTCGAGGTTCTGCGCCTCGCAGAATGCGTAGATGTCGTCGAACAGCGGATCGAACTCGTTGACCGCGGCGATGCTGTACGCCTGGCGGCCGATTTCCGGTCGTCCGGAGCGCCCGACGGGAGGCTTCAGCGGGTAATCCGGGTCGATGTTCGGCTCGACCAGGAAAAATTCCAGCTCTGGCGCGACCACCGGTCGCCAGCCGCGCGCGGAGTACAGGTCGAGCACGCGGCGCAGCACATAGCGCGGCGACATCGGAACCGGACGTCCGTCGTCGTAGAAGCAGTCGTGGATGACCTGCGCGGTCGGCTCGGCGGCCCAGGGCACGACCCGGATGGTCTTCGGGTCGCCGATCAGATCGATGTCGATCTCCGACGGATGGATCGCACTGTCGTCATCCGGGTATTCGCCCGTGACGGTCTGCAGAAAGATCGATTCGGGCAGGCGCATGCCCTCGTCCTCGGCGTATTTCTCGGCCGGCATGATCTTGCCGCGCGCGACGCCGGCCATGTCCGGGATGATCGCCTCGACTTCGGTGATCGAGTGGTCGCGCAGGAATTGCTTGATGTCGCTCATGTGGCCCGCCTCGAGGCACGCTCGCGCCCGGCCTGGCCGAAGGCCGCGAACAGGGTGCGGGAAAACGGGTTATCCATGACCTTCCATTCCGGATGCCATTGCACGGCAAGTGCAAATGCCGGCGCGCCGTCGACGCGAAATGCCTCGATCACGCCATCCTCCGCCACCGCCTCGGTAAGCAGCTTGGCGCCGAGGCGCTCGACGCCCTGCGAATGCACCGAATTGACCCTGATGCGACGCCTTCCCGCGAGGCCGTGCAGTATTCCCCCATCGGTCAGCTCGACCTCGTGCGCCGGCGCGTACTGGACTTCGAGCGGCTGCGTCTTGTCCTCGCGATGATCGAGCTTGCCCGGCTGCTCTTGCAGCTGCTGAATCAGCGAGCCGCCAAAGGCCACGTTCATTTCCTGGAAGCCGCGGCAGATCCCGAACACCGGCAGGCCCGCCTCCACGGCGCTCGTGATCATCGGCAAGGTCGTCGCGTCACGCTC
>CAYZDW010000127.1:0-4652 GCA_964477175.1 uncultured Steroidobacteraceae bacterium
CCGGATGATGCGGCGCTGGTGGGCGCCCTGATCCGCTGGCGCGAATCGATGCCGCGGCCCTAAGCGGGCGCGTAGTCGAACGAATCGATGTATATGCGCTCGGCATCGGCACCCTGCGGCGGCAGCGCCGCGCGCACGGCATCGATCATCGCGGGCGGTCCGGCCGCGTAGACGTCGAAACCGGCGAGTCCGCCGATGCGGCGGATCACGGCCTCGTGAACGAAGCCGGATTCGTGCGGGGCGGTTGCCGCCTGGTCCGAGAGCACGGAGGTGTAGCGAAAGCGGGCGTGCTTGGCGGCGAGTTCGCGGAGCCACGTGTCTTCGTAGAGATCGGTCTCGGTGCGCGCGCCCCAGAATAGCGTCACGTCGCGCTTAGTCTCGGTTTCCAGTACCTGGCGGATCATCGCCTTGAGTGGCGCGTAACCGGTGCCGCCGCCGATCAGGAGCAGCGGGCGCTCGCCGGGGCGATAAACGAACTGCCCCACCGGCCCCTCGATGCGGAGCAGCGAGCCTTCCTTGAGCATCGTGAAAACCTGCTCGGTGAATGCGCCGCCCGGCGCGCGGCGCACGTGCAGCTCAAGTAGCGCCGAGTCGTACGGCGGATTCGCGAGCGAAAAGCTGCGGCGGCGGTCGCCAGGGAGCATGACGTCCACGTACTGGCCACACTGCCAGGTGAAGGATTCGATCGCGGGCAGGCGCAGCCACAGGCCCATGACGTCAGGCGCGAGCGGTCGCATCTGTTCGATGCGGCAGGGAAGACTTTTGATCTCGACGTCCGTGACATGCCGGATCTCGCGGATCTCGATCACGAGGTCCTCGAGCGCGCGTGCCTGGCAGATCAGCGCGTGGCCATCGGCCTCCTCATCCGCGCTGATGCCGATTGGCCGGCCGTGCGGATAGGCGATGCGGCCCGAGACGAGGCGAACGCGGCAGGTGCCGCAGGAACCGCCCTTGCAGCTGTGCGGCAAGTTCAGGTGTTCGCGCAGCGCGGCGGAGAGCACGGGCTCGTCGCCCCGCGCCTGAAATTCCCTCCTCGATGGCAGCAGCCTGACTCTCACGCCGCTATTATGAAGGTGCCGGGCTTTCGGATTCTCGGCAGCTTTCGGATTTGAGTTATGGCGGCGTCGCAATCACCCACGGTTCCCTCGCGCCGATTCGTGGTCGCCGGTTGCGGCTACACGGGCGAGCGCGTGGCGGCGCGGCTCGCGGCGCTGGGGCCGGTCATCGGCACTACCCGAAAGGTTCGCGCATTCAAGTCCGCGGCGCCATTCGGAATCGAGACCCTCGCCTGGGACTTCGACTCCGACGAATCCGAAGGCTTTCCAGAATCCGAAAACCCGGCACCATTCGACGTTGCTTATCTGGTCCCGCCGCCTGGCACCGGGACGACCGACCCGCGGATCGAGCGGTTCCTGGCAGCATTGCCAACGACACCGGCGCGCATCGTCTATATCAGCACGACCGGCGTTTACGGCGATGCAGGCGGCGCGACGGTGACCGAAGACACGCCGCCCGCTCCTGCCACCGACCGCGCGCGACGCAGGCTCTCCGCCGAGACGACGCTCCGTGGCTGGTGCGAGCCACGCAAGGTCGGGTGGGTGATCCTGCGCGTGCCGGGTATCTACGGCCCCGCGCGCCTGTCGCTCGATCGCCTGCGTCGCAGCGAGCCGGCGCTGGCGGAATCCGAGGCCGGCCCCAGCAACCGGATTCATGTGGATGATCTCGCCGGCGCCTGCGTTGCAGCCCTCTGTCAACCGGTGGCCCGCAATCGCATATACAACGTCGGCGACGGCGATCACAGGTCGAGCACCGCCTTTCTCGCCCTTGTCGCGCACCTCGCCGGATTGCCGCCGCCGCTACAGTTACCGATGGCGGAACTCAGCATTTACAAGTCGGGCAGTGCCTTGGCATTCCTCGGCGAATCGCGGCGCGTGGACACGTCGCGCTTGCGTCAGGAACTCGGATTCAGGCCTCGCTACGAGAATCCCGAGGAAGGCATCCGGGCGAGCCTGGAAGGTGCCGGATTGCCAATGTCATAGCCCGGCGGTACGCTGCCGGGCGCCATTTTCAGGGGGCAATATCATGCAATCGCTTTCGTCGCTGCGGGCACTGGCATTGATCACAGGCCTGCTTTTCGCCGGCCACGGCTCGGCGGTTGAACCGTCGAACGCCGAGTATTCCGCCACGTCCGTCTCCGAATTTGCCGGCGGCGCCATCAAGAGCCGCGTGTACCATACGCCGACCAAGGAACGCCGCGAAACTACGGCTCAGGGAATGAATTCGATAAGCATCCTGCGCCATGACCGTAAGGTCATGTGGATGCTGATGCCGGATAACCGGATGTATATGGAGATGCCATTGTCGAAAGCGCCCAAGGATGACCTGTCGGCCTACCGGTTCGAGCAAACCGCGGTCGGCCCGGAGGTCGTGAACGGCATCAACACGACGAAGTACAAGATCGTCATGACCCATGGCGACGGCAGCAAGTTCAGCGGGCACATGTGGATGACCAAGGAAGGCATCATGGTCAAGCTCGACGCCGTTTCGGCCGACGCGAGCCGCAAGCAGCACATCAAGACGGAGCTTTTCGACTTGAAGATCGGCCCGCAACCGGCCGCGCTGTTCGAAGTCCCCGCCGGCTTCGTGCCGATGAATATGCCGGGCATGAACCTCGAGGCGCTGATGAACCAGAAGCCGGGCGGCTCCTAGGGGATCAGTAGCGTACTACCTGTGGTCCGACGCGCTTCCAGATCGCGATGTGCCTGGGCGGCATTTGATAACGAATATGACTGGCCAATCATCACCTTGACCTTACCGCTTGAAACAACATCGAAGAGTTCGCGCGCGCCGCGCGCACGGTCCGAGGCCTTCGCGATGTATTGAAAGAGCGTTGGCCGCGTCAGGTACAGCGAGCCGCGCTTGGACAGCTCCAGCGGTGAGAATGGCGGCACCGGCCCCGAGGCGTTGCCGTAGCTGACCATCAGGCCGCGCGGCCGCAGACAGTCGAGCGAGGCGAAGAAGGTGTCCTTGCCGACGCCGTCATAGACGACCGGCACGCCGCGCTTCTTTGTTATCAAACGCACGCGCGCGACCAGATCCTCGCGTGTGCTGACGACGACCTCCGCGGCACCATGCTCGCGCGCGAGAGCCGCCTTCGCGTCGCTGCCGACCACCGCGATCACCTTTGCGCCCAATGCCGTCGCCCATTGCAACGCGATCAGGCCGACGCCGCCGGTCGCTGAGTGCAGCACGATCGGGTCGCCCTTGCGCACGCGATAGCAGCGCCGCAGCAAGAACCAGGCCGTCAGGCCCTTTAGCATCATCGCTGCGGCCTGATGGTCGGAAATACCGGCAGGCAGCGCAACGACTCGGCTCGCGTCGATGAGGCGCTCATCCGCATAGGCGCCCGGCGCGTTATCGGCGTAGGCCACGCGATCGCCGGACTTGAAGTCCATGACCTTGCCGCCCGCCTCGATCACGACACCTGCGGCCTCGCATCCGAGACCGCTCGGGAGCTCCACGGGATAGAGGCCCGAGCGGTGGTAGGTATCGATGAAGTTGACGCCGATCGCGGTCTGGCGAAGGCGGAGCTGCCTCGGACCCGGCGAACCGGCGGCGACATCCTCGAGGCTCAGCACCTCGGGACCACCGTATTCGTGAATGCGGATCGCGCGGGACATCTATGCCTACAAAACTACTACCCGCCGGGCAGCGGATTGCTCGCGAAGCTGAGCTCGGCGACCGGCCGGCCGCCAATCAAATGCTCCTGGATGATGCGCTCGATATTCTCGGGCGTGGCGCGCCGATACCAGGTGCCCTCGGGGTAGACCACCATGATCGGTCCCTCGCGGCAGATGCGCAGGCAATCGGCGCGTGTGCGCAGCACGCCGCTATCCACGTCCGAAAGCCCGACCTCGCGCAGCCGACGCTTGAGGTATTTCCACGACTCCTCGCCGACTTCCTTCGGCGCGCAGTCGCCGTGCGTGCAAAACAGCACGTGCCGGCGCGCGCGACCGAGCGCAATCTTCTCGACCGCGGCTTCCAGGGTTTCGGGCTTCGGCGCATCGGTCAAAGCGCTGCCTCGTCGGTCTCGCTGGTGCGGATCCGGAGCACGCGCTCGATATTCGTCACGAAGATCTTGCCGTCGCCGACCTTGCCGGTCTTCGCGGCCCCGATGATGGCCTCGGTGACCTGGTCCACGAGATCGTCGCGCACGGCGACCTCGACGCGCGTCTTCGGCACGAAATCCACGACGTACTCCGCTCCACGATAGAGTTCGGTGTGGCCGCGTTGCCGGCCGAAGCCTTTCACCTCGGTGACGGTCATGCCCGAGATGCCGATCTCGGACAGCGCTGCGCGCACGTCGTCGAGTTTGAACGGCTTGATGATGGCGGTGACGAGCTTCATCGCTGGCTCCTGCGTGTAGATGGGCTACCCGCGGTTCAGGATGCAGATTCTATGCCGAGTCGGCGTTCCAAGGTTAATCAATCACTTGCGAAACCCGGCGGCGCACTGGCGCACTGCAGCGGCGCGGACGCTAGCCCGCACGCGCCAGCTTGGTGCAACGGCAACCGGCGCCCGTCGAAATCGGGAGCTTCCGCGCAAATTACCGCCGGGCCGGCCTGATCGCACGCCGCTAGCTTGGCCTCGTC
>CAYZDW010000128.1:0-2747 GCA_964477175.1 uncultured Steroidobacteraceae bacterium
CATCGCCGCCATGGCGCCGTTCGTTCGCGGCCGCGTCGCGGAGCTGAACGGCTGGGCCGACGTCAAGCTGCTCACCGTCGCGGTCAACCGGTTACGGCGCTGGCACCGGCCGGGGCTGCTGTGCATCGGCGACGCGGCGCATGCCATGTCGCCGATCGGCGGCGTCGGCATCAACCTCGCGGTTCAGGATGCCGTCGCCGCCGCCAATATTCTGGTTCCTGCTTTCTCCAAAGGAGAAATAACGGAGCAAGACCTCGCCGCGATTCAGCGCCGGCGCGAGTTCCCGACCCGCATGACGCAGCGCATGCAGCTTTTCCTCCAGAACCGGGTGATCAGCCGGGTGCTGGCCAGCGGCACCAGGCCGGGAATCGCCTGGCCGATCCGGCTGATGCAGCGCTGGCCTTTCCTGCGCCGCATCCCGGCGCGACTGATCGGGATGGGCTTTCGCCCCGAGCACGTGAAAACGGCGCCCGCAGGCGCCGTTGCCGCCACAGACTGAATCCCAGGCTACTTCACCGATTCCCGGCCTTGATCTTCGTCAAGAAGCCTTGCCGAGCAGCGCGTCGATGCCGGCCTGGGCGATCTGCTCGTCCTCGTGCGACTGCACACCCGAGACGCCGACCGCGCCGATGCAGGTCCCTTCGACGACGATCGGCACGCCGCCCTGCACCGGCAGGATTCCCGGCATATTCAGCATGCCTGTGCGGCCATCCTTGATGAGCTGCTCCCATCGTCCGCTCGATCTGCGGGAGATCGCCGCAGTGCGCGCCTTATCGACAGCGATCGCCGCATTGGCGGGCGTGGCGCCGTCCATGCGCGCGAAATGCAGCAGATGGCCACCGTCGTCGAGGATCGCGATCGCCACCATCCAGTTGTTCCTGCGGGCCTCGGCCTCGGCTGCGGCGTATACCTTGAGGCAGTCTTCCAGCGTCAGTACCGGTCGCGTCTTCATTTGATTCCCAGGCAGTCCTTGATCTGCTGCAGTGCGTTCGGATCCTCGATCGTGGTCAGATCGCCGGGATCGCGCCCCTCGGCCAGCGCCGCTATCGAGCGGCGCAGCGTCTTGCCGGAACGCGTCTTGGGCAGGAGCGTCACGAAATGCACCGCCTTCGGCCGTCCGATCGCGCCCAGCTGCTTGTCCACAGTGTCCATGACTTCTTTCTCGAGAGCTTTTTGCCCTTCTTTTGTGGTAACGAGAGAAGCGTCTTTGGCAACTGCAAAAGCCAAAGGCATTTGGCCCTTCAAAGCATCGGCGACTCCGACCACCGCGCATTCGGCGATTCCCGAATGCATGTTGACCGCCTCCTCGATCTCGCGCGTGCCGAGGCGGTGCCCGGCGACGTTGATGACGTCATCGGTGCGGCCGAGGATGAAGTAGTAGCCGTCCTTGTCGCGGATGCCCCAGTCGAAGGTGGAATAGACCAGCTTGCCCTTGAAATCGCCGAAGTAGGTCTTGACGAAGCGCTCGTCGTCGCCCCAGATGGTGGTCATGCAGCCCGGCGGCAGCGGCGGCTCGATCGCCACCACCGCTTTCTCGTCGGCGCCCGCCTCGCTCGCATCCGATTCGCGCAGCAGCTTCAGGTCGTAGCCGAACACCGGAAACGAAGGGCTGCCGAGCTTGACCGGGGTCTTTTCCACGCCTGGCACCTGCGACAGGATCGGCCAGCCGGATTCGGTCTGCCAGTAGTGGTCGACCACCGGCCGGCCGAGGCCCTCGGCGATCCATGCATGCGTCGGCTCGTCGAGCGGCTCGCCTGCCAGGAACAAGTGCAGCAGCGAGGACAGGTCGTACTTTTTCAGGAACGCCGGGTCGTGCTTCTTCAGCACCCGGATTGCGGTCGGCGCCGAAAACATCACGTTGACCCTGTAGTCCTGCACGATCTTCCACCACACGCCGGCGTCGGGCCGCACCGGCACGCCTTCGTAGAGGATGGTCGTCAGCCCGGCAATCAGCGGCGCGTAGATGATGTACGAGTGGCCGACCGCCCAGCCGATGTCCGAAGTGGTAAAGATCGTATCGCCGGCCTTGCCGCAGTAGATGTGCTGCATTGAGGCCGCCATCGCCACTGCGTGGCCGCCGACGTCACGCTGCACGCCCTTCGGCTTTCCGGTCGTGCCGGAGGTATAGAGGATGTAAGAAGGCTCGGAGGATTCGAGCCAGACGCAGGGTATTTTTGCGTCCTGATGTCGCGCGGCGAGCTCGCTCCAGTCGACATCTCTTCCCGAAACCGTCGGCATCCTTGGATCCAGGCCGCGATTGAAAATCAGGACCTTCGCCGGCGGGTGCTTCGCGAGCCTGATCGATTCGTCCACCAGCGGCTTGTACGGAATCACTTTGCCCATGCGGCTGCCGCCGTCGGCTGTCACCATCAGCTTGGGCTTGGCGTCGTCGATGCGCGCCGCAAGGCTGGCCGCGGCAAAGCCGCCGAACACCACCGAGTGGATCGCGCCCAGCCTCGCGCAGGCGAGGATCGCGAACACCGCCTCGGGGATATTGGGCATGTAGATGATCACCCGGTCGCCTTTGCCGAGGCCGAGCGACTGCATCATCGAAGCCGTGCGGTTTACCTCAAGGAACACTTCCTCATAAGTAAAGCTTCTGGTTTGATCGACCTCGGTCGAGATCCAGATCAACGCCTTCTGGCTTGCTCTTGCCGCAAGGTGCCGGTCAACCGCGTTGTAGCAGAGATTGGTCTCCCCGCCGACGAACCACTTCGCGAACGGCGGCCGGGAGTAGTCGAGCACCT
>CAYZDW010000129.1:0-2943 GCA_964477175.1 uncultured Steroidobacteraceae bacterium
CGTGCGTGCGCTCCGGCGCCGCACCGATCGAGCGTAAGCGTGCCGCGTCGGTTTCGCTCTGTGCCGCGATGACGATGCCGTGCGACAACGCCTGCCGGAACAGCGGGACCAGGCGCCGATAACGACCGACCGAGCGCGGCGAGATGCGCGCGCTCGCGAGCACCAGCGGCACCTCGCGGCGACCGCATTCGGCGTAGAGATTGGGCCAAAGCTCGGTCTCGAGGATCATTGCGAGGCGCGGCCGCACCCGGTCGAAGAACCGCCGCACCGAGCCCGGCAGGTCGAACGGGACATAGCGCAGCAGCACCGAGTCGCCGAATAGTTGCCGCGCCCGCGCCGCGCCGGTCGGTGTCACCGTGGTCAGCAGCAGCGGATTGCGGGGATGGCGCACCAGCAGCTGCTTGACCAGCGACTCGGCAGCCTGGACCTCGCCGACCGACACCGCATGGATCCAGATCATCCGGCCGGGCAGCACCGGCCCGAAGCCGAAGCGCTCGCCCAGGCGTTCGCGGTAGCTGGGGTCGCGAAGCCCACGCCAGAGATGCATCAGGAGCGCCGCCGGCGCCGCGAGGTAGATCAGCACGTTATAAATGAAGCGCATAGTCTTCACCCGTCGTGCGCGGCGCGCATGGCGATGAAGCCTTGCTGCCATTCGATCCGGCCCGCGGTGATCTTCGCGAGGCTGCGCGCCAGGCGGTCGAGCACGCGGCCGCGCCAGGCGCCGGGCTCGCGCAAGCAGCCGCGGTCGAAATCGAGCACCCAGACCTCGCCCGCCTCACCCAGCATGATGTTGTTGGCGGTCAGGTCGGCATGCTGCACGCCGGCGTCGTGGAAGCGCCGCAGGCAGCGGCCGATCGCGGCCCAGCGCGTCCCATTCATGCGCTGCGCGCGGAGCATCTCGGTCAGCGATGCGGCGCCGGCCAGCCGCTCGGTGATCAACTCGGCCACATAGGTGCACAGTCCGCGCCGGTACCCGGCCGCCACGGGCTCCGGCACCGGAAGGCCTTTCTGCAGGAGCGCCGCAAGCAGCCGCAGTTCCAGGAACGAGCGCGTCCGGTCTTCGCCGAGATAGAAGAATCGCTCGCGCACGAGGCGGGCCGCCATGCCGCCACGCAGGTAACGCCGGAGCGCCCAGTGCCGCCCGCGATCCTCGATGAAGTGAATCGACCCGCGGCCGCCGGTATGGGCGGTCAGCGCGCCGCGCGCATGCCAGCGCTCGCGGTCGAACAGCCCCCAGCCGGGATCGTCGACTCGTTCGGGATCAAAGAGAATCGCGCCGCGGTCGATTGCGAGCCGCTGGAACATCAGGCGTCAGCGCGCCAGCACAAACCCGGCGCTGCAGTTCGGGCACCTGGCGCAGCCGGTCGCCTCGCTCGGCAGGTAGACGCGCGGGGGCCTGTTGCAGTCGGCTCGCGCCGCCCTGTTTCGGTGCTTTGCAAGGAACTCAGCCCCTGACCTGCAGGCCGCGATTATAGCGGCGCGAGCTCCCCGTCCGCGACTACCGCCTGTCCCTACAGTTCCTCGAAACGTGCCGTGAAATGCCGCAGGACCGGCGGCTCATACACCATGCGCAGTCCGCGCAGATCGCCGCGCCTGGCGCTCAGGACGGCGCAGACCTCGACGACGTAGTCCATGTGGCTCTGAGTGTAGACGCGCCGCGGCATGGCGAGCCGGACGAGTTCCAACCGCGCAGGCAACCCACTGTCGCGCCGATCCGAGTCGGGGGGCGTCCCCTTGCCGAACATGGCCGAGCCGATTTCTACCGTGCGGACACCGCCGATTCGATAGAGGCCACAGACGACTGCCTGCCCGGGGAATTGTTCGCGCGGAATGTTCGGGCACAGCGCAGCGGCGTCGATGTAGATGGCGTGACCACCGGGCGGCTGCATGATGGGGATACCCGCTGCGGTGAGGCGCTCGCCCACGTATTCCACGCTGCGGAGGCGATAGGCCAGATAGTCCTCGTGGACGACTTCCGCGAAGCCCTGGGCCATCGCCTCGAGATCGCGGCCCGCCAACCCGCCGTAAGTGATGAAGCCCTCGGTGAGAATGAGCAGGTTGCTGGCGCGGTGCAGCAGTGCTTCGTCGCGCAGCAGCAGCAATCCGCCGATGTTGGCCAGGCCGTCCTTCTTGGCGCTGATCGTGGCGCCGTCCGCCAGGTTGAACATCTCCAGGACGATTTCACGCACCGATCGCCCGGCCTGGCCCGGCTCGCGGCGCTTGATGAAAAAGGCGTTCTCCGCGAAGCGGCAGGCGTCGAGAAATAGCGGCAGCCTGTGCCGGTCGCAGACTGCGCGGACCGCGCGAAGGTTTTCAAGGCTGACGGGCTGACCGCCACCGCTGTTGTTCGTCACCGTGACCATGACGAGCGGGATGCGCTCGCGTCCCACGTCGGCGATGAGCCGCTCCAGCGCCGCGACGTTGATGTTCCCCTTGAACGGATGGCGACAGGCCGGGTCGGCTGCTTCGGCAATCGGCAGGTCCACGGCGGTCGCACCGGAGTGCTCGATGTTGGCCCGCGTGGTGTCGAAATGGGTGTTGTTGGGTATGACCTTGTCCGGCCCGCCGACCAGCGCGAAGAGGATTCGCTCGCTTGCCCGACCCTGATGGGTCGGCAGGATGCGCTCGAAGCCGGTCAGTTCCTGCATTCGCTCCTGGAATCGGTAGAAGCTGGCGGCCCCGGCATAGGATTCGTCTCCGCGCATGATGCCGGCCCATTGCTCCGACGACATCGCCCCCGTGCCGCTGTCGGTCAGCAGGTCGATGATGACGTCATCAGCGCGGATCAGGAACAGGTTGAACCCCGCCTCGCGGAGGACAGCCTCGCGCTGCTCTGGCGTCGTCATGCGGATCGGCTCGACCGATTTGATCCGAAACGGCTCAATGATCGTCTTCACGGCAGGTCCCTAATGGCGAAGGATCTTGTCACCCTCGACCGGCTCG
>CAYZDW010000130.1:0-3217 GCA_964477175.1 uncultured Steroidobacteraceae bacterium
TCCTTGAAGATGCCCGACATGTGCTCGGCGCGGAATTCGCGGAAGTCTTTGTTCGTGACCTGGTGGCGCGCCAGATAGAAAAGCCGCTTCAACTCGATCACGCGCTCGGTTTCGTTGGAACGCCGTCCCGGCTCACGCCGCGGGCTGCCCATGGCGTAGCGGCCAGTCGGGACGAGCACCAGTTCCTGGCCCAGCGACGTCGACCTCTGCGGCGCGATGCCCGCGGTGCGCGTCTCGCCGGCTGTGCGCAGCGTGTATTCGACAATCTGGGGCTGCCCGGCGCGCGGTGTCACCGTCGCCTTGAATGTCTCGAGCCCGGCCTTGCGGACCTCGAGCACATGCGGCGCCGCCGGCAGGGTCAGCGTCTGGTTGGCCGGGCCGCGCGAGGCGCCGTCCACGTACAGCACGGCGTCGGCCGGCTCGCCGCGCACGCGGATCTCGCCGAGCACCGGCGTCAGGCCGAGCGCGAGCGAACGCTCGGCACGGCTCTCGACACGCACACTCTGCGTCACCGGCGCGTAGCCGGCCTTGGTGACGAGGACTTCCTGCGGCATGCCGGGCGCCACGGCGACGGTGAGCGGCGTGCGTCCGCGATAGCGGCCGCCGATGCTGACATCGGCACCGGAGGGATTGCTGCGCACGATCAGCGTGCCGTCCGGCATGCCGAGCTCGACCGGCCCGATCGCGAGCGGCTCGCCCGCGCGCACGGTAATCGGGCTCTCGAAGCGGCGGAACTGTGGATGCACGATCGCGAGCGTGTAGCGCCCGGCGTCCAGGTCGGTCTCGAGCGGCGTGCGGCCGAGTTCGCGGCCGTCAACCACGACCATCGCGCCCTCCGGCACGCTCTTCACGGTGAGCTTCGCGTAGAGCGGATCGAGTTTCACCTCGAGTGTCTGACGCAGACCGCCGCCCTCGACTTGCAGGCGGATGCGTTGCTCGGCGTGATGCGGCGCCTGGATCAGGAGTTCGCGCGTGCCTGCCGCGAGCCCGTGCTCGCCCGGCAGCTTGCCGCGCGCGACGCCATCCACGGCGAGCGTCGCAGCAACGCCGCCGGTATCGAACGCGACGAGGCCCGGCAGGCGCTCGAGCGCGACGACGATGCGCTGTCCCGAAACGCGGCCGATTGTCACCGGCTGGCGGGCCGGCGCGAAGCCCTCTGCCTCGATCTGCAGTTCGTATTCGCCCGGCAGCACGAGATAGCGGCCGCCGAATCCGAAGTCGAGCAGCGTGCCACGAAATTCCACGTCGTCCGGATCGATCTCCGGGCTCGTGGCGACCTCCAGCGTCGTCGCGGTCACCAGGAAGCCCAGCACCAGCAGCACAAGCGCGATCGCGGCCCAGCGCGCGGGTTTCTGCCACTGCGGCATTGCGCGCGAGCGCGCGGGTTCTGCGCTACGCGGCTGGTATTCGACGATCGTAATCGGCAGACGGTCGCCCTCCGGGCCGGCGGCCTCGAAAGGCTGGCCCTCGAGTTCCGGCGGCCGGGTGACGTTAGCGACGCCGCCGTGCCGGACGACGATCGTGCGCCGGCCGCCGCGCTCCTCGAGCGCAAAGCTGACACCGAGGAGCGCCGAGGGCTGGCCCGCTTCGGGCGTCACGCGCAAATCCTGCCCGGCCAGCGTTACGCGCGCGCGGAGCTCGCCGGGCGCGCAGCCGGGGATCACGATGGCCGCGCCCGGGCCGCCGACCGTCAATGGCAGGTCCGTCGGCGCGAGCGGCCGTTCACCCAGCGGTTCTGCCAGCCACAGTTCGCTCAAATCGGTTCCTCGCATTTGACCACGATCGCGGACGGCCCGGCACCCGGCGTCAGCATCACTTCACGCCGCACGTCCCTGAAGCCGGTGCGCGTGCCCACAACGGTATAGCGGCCCGGCAGCAGCTCGAAGTCGCGCTGCGCAAAGGCACCATACTGCCCGACGCGATAGATCGCGATGCTGTCAGGCCGTCCGACTCCAGGCGCAGGCGCACCGGCGTTTCCGCAGCCGCGGCCAGCCGCTCGAGTTCCCGCGCGGCCGCGGCCAGGCGCTGCCGTGGGTTGCCGGCCGCGGCTGCCATGGCGAGCACGGTACGCGCCTCGGCGCGGCCCGCAGGATCCCACAGCCGTTCCGGCTTCTGCATCAGAGCGTCGATGCGGTGCTGCAGTTCCACGCGCGGCTTGCTGCGCACGATGCCATCACGCGCCGGCGCGAGCCCGGGCTCAAGCCCCGCGGTCTCCTGCCATGCGGCGAGCGCTTCATCCCAGCGCTCGTCGCTCTCGGCGCTGCGGGCACGAGCTTCCAACAGTCGCAGCGCCGACGCGCGCTGTCCCTGGTCGAGCGACGCGAGCGCGTCGCGTGCTTCCTTCGAATCCGGCCGCATTGAAATTGCCTGCTGGAATGCCGCGCGTGCCGACTCCGTGCGGCCGGCGGCGAGATCCGCGAGCCCGCGCGACATGACCGCCGCATAGGCGTCGCCCGTCTGCCGGGCCGAGAGACGCGCGAGGCCCGCGCTCGCCCCCGGCGCCGCGGCATCGAGCGCGAGCGCCTTCCTGAAGCCCTGCTCGGCCGCGGCAAGCCGCCCCGCGCGCTCGTCCGCGACCGCGGCATCCACGAGCGCAAAGGCCTCGTCGAGCCGCCCCGCCCGCTCGATTCCGGCGCGAGCCGCGGCATGTTCCGGCTCGATCGCGAGCGCGGATTCGAAAGCCGCGCGTGCCTCGCCAGTCCTGCCCTGCGCCAGTGCGACCTTGCCGCGATCCAGCGCCTCATGCAGGGCCCTGGGTCTCTGCTGCTCGAGCTTCGCAAGTTGCGTGGCTGCTGCTTCCCATCCCTGCCGTGCGGCAGCGTAGTCGCCGACTGCGAAGCGCTGCGCCGCTTCCTCGCCCGCGGCGCGCGCGCTCGCGAACACGTCGGTTGCCCAGCGTGCGGCTGCGCGCGTATCGAGCGCCGCAAAGTCTGCATCGAATTTCGTGCGGGCCGCTTCGGCGGCGGTGCGTGCGGTCGCGCTATCCGCGGCCAGCTGTTCGCGGGCCTCGCGCTCGCGACTTTGCGCCTCGGCCTGCTCGCGGGCCTCCCGTGCGATGCCGGCGTTTTGCTGCGTGAAGGTTTGCGGCAACCAGACGAACACGGCAGCTGCGGCGACCAATGCGACGAGCGCCGCGGGCAGCCAACGGCGTCCGCGGGCCCGCGCCGGCGTCGCCACCCCGGTCAGTGCATGCGCCTGCGCCTCGACCACGCCGCTG
>CAYZDW010000131.1:0-3196 GCA_964477175.1 uncultured Steroidobacteraceae bacterium
AGGGCATCGCGAACCTGCAACAGCCGGCCAAAAGCGTCGTATTCATATTGAGTATTGCCACCAGCCGCATCCGTGACCCGCACAAGATTGCCCCAGGCCGTGCGCGTCTCGGTTGTCGCGCGGCCGAGCGGATCCATTTGCGTGATCGCGAGCCCGTCGTAGCGGAGCGCGATTGCCCGGTCGGGCGCGCCGCTCGCCGCTCGCAGCGACGCGGTCGCAAGCCGGTCGAGCGAGTCGTAGTCGAACTGCCAATAGCCGTTCGGAATGCCGCCGGCCCAGAATGGCAGATACTGACGGACCACTCTCCCACGCGGATCCGCATCCGCAGTGATGACAGACATGCCGCCGCCGGGCTGCCGAGTCGCGGAGCGGTGGGCGCGCCCGAGCTGGTCGATGTCGATGACGGTCGTGCCTTGCGTGACACCGGCGTTGTCCTTCTCGTGCTGCGTGAGCTGGTATCGCGTGCGCGAATCGCAGCCGGCTGCGCAGGCCGCGCGCGTCCATGTCGTCGTGGTCTGGTCCGGCCGCGTCTCCTGCGTGGGCCGGCCGAAGGCGTCGTAGGCCCAGTTCGCGGTCAGTGAGTTAGGGTCGGTCATCGCGATCGGCAGGCCGAGCCCGTAGTCCCAGCTCAATGCGGTCGTCTGAGACAGCGGGTTCGTCATGCTGATCGGCAGTTGCCCTCGGCTGCCCCAGTTGAGCGTCGTCGTGCGCGAGCTCATCCCGATGCCGGTGACGGTGCGGCTGGCGAGATTGCCGAAGCCGTCGTAAGCGAGGCCGAGGGTCACCTGCCACTGGCTTTTGCCAGGCTCGAGACGCTGCTGTGTCGGCCGGCACTTCAGCCCGTCCCAGGTCTGACCGAAACTGCGTGTGATCGCCGCGCCGCCGGTGAGTGTATGGCTCGCGGTGAGCTGCATGCCCTGTGGCCGCCCGAGGCACCAGTTCGTGGTGTCGTTGAGCACGGCGGTGTGCAGGGTCCGCAGGCTGCTCGACGAACCGGCCCCGATGCCGCCCGCGACCTCGGTGGTCGACGTCGTCTCGTCAGTCACCAGGCCCGATGTCGCATCGATCGCGGCGACCGCGCGCGTCGTCGTCGTAATCTCGGCGCCGCCATAGGCGCCGCCAGCCTCGTAGCGCCGCTGCGTGACGGATGACGGGTAAGGAAAGTGGCGAAGCGCCACGCCACTGCCGAGGTTTAGCGTCGACCATGTAAAGGAAATCTCGCTGAGCGGCGTACCGGAATCCTGACGCTCGATGACCATCACCGGCAATCCGGTGTACGGGAAATCCTGGCGCCGCGTCTCCTCGGTGCGTGTGTTGTAACCGAGCGTCGTGTCCACGCTCGTGCGTGTCGCGAAACCGAGGACGCCGCGGCCGAGCAGGTGGCGGCGCAAACCCTGGTAGCTGTAGCGCGTCGTCGTCATGGACCCGAGCCCGGTGCCGTCGGTCGTGCCCAGCTCGGAGACGACATGCGCAGCCGTCTGCTGGTCCTGCTCGGGATAGATCGCGCCGGTGCCGCGCGTGTAGACGGCGGTATCGGTCAGCGGGCGGTAGGTAAAGGTCGCGGTGACGCCAAAGCCGTCCGTCGCGGAGAGCAGCAAGTCGGACATGGGGCCGTTGCGCAAGCGCAGGCGTAACTGGCCGCCAGTGCGCGTGACGAGGTCAGTCAGGCTGTCGCCGTTCGCGTCCGCGGCCAATGCCGTGTATGTGCCATTGTGCGCAACGCCCGTGTCCGCGACCGGCACGAGCGAGTTGCCGTTGAAAAGCACGACGCGCCAGGTCGTCGTGCCGTAGATCAGGAGATCATCCCTGCCGTCGCTGTTCCAGTCATGGGCATTGAGCTGCGCGGCGCCGGTCCAGGCCGGTCCCAGCAGCTCGGGACCGGACCAGGGAACACCGCAGCCGCCCATGCGCACCCGCAGCGTGCTCGTGTAGTGCTTGTAGGCGAAGTCCGTACAGCCGTCGCCGTTGATGTCGGCGGGTGTCGCTCCCCAGAATGAGCCGTCGAAGAAATCGGTCGCGTACATCGTCGCGGAGATCCGCGCGACCGTGTAGTTCTCGTTCATCAGCAGGTCTTCGCCGCCGTCGCCGTCGAGATCGATGCGCTGGCCGGGCCGGCCAAGAAAGTCACCACCCTCCGGAGTCTCGTAGCCGACAGCGGTGGCCTGCTCGTAGAGCGTCACCGGATTGGCGGAGAATCCGCCGCCCGGCAACGCGTAGCGCACGCGCACGACGAGGCTGTTGCCCGTGTAATCCGGGATCTCGGACCAGGCGAGGTCGCCCAGGCCGTCACCATTCATGTCCACGCCACGGTAGTCGACGATTTGCGGTCCAGGCGAGATACCGGTCGCGATCGGCGCGCTGAAGCCGGCCGCACTGCCTGGGATGACGGTCCACTGCCGTGCTGCGGAGAGCATCAGGAGATCGGCGCGACCGTCGCCGTTGTGATCGAAGGGAACGCCGATGCCGTAGGGTGTGGCGATCTTCGTCGTGATCTCCGCGCCGAACGTGTTTCCTGTGAGGCCGAGCCGGTAACGCAGCGTGGCGGAGTCCGTCGTCGTTCCGCCGGCCCAGATGTAATCGCCGCGCCCATCGCCGTTGATATCGGCCATTGTCCAGAGCACGCTCTCGGGCAGCGGCGTCGGGCCGGGAATCGCAGCAGCGAGACTGCCCTCGGCTCCGAAGCCAGGCACGCCGTTCTGCCAGCCGAAAATTGTCGCGGCCAGGCAATCGCCGCCGCCGGCGCCGCATTCCTGGATCGACGCAAGGCGGCTGCGGCCGCCGGTGGACAGCGCTGGTTCGTAAGTGAGGTCGTAGCGGCGCAGGATCGCGGCGTTGTAGAGCAGGTCGATTCGATCGAGACGCACGACTTCGCGAATCGGCGTACCGGCGACGTATGCAACATCCACCTCGTTGTTCGGGCGGTTCTCGTAGACGAAAGTAACCTGATGCGAGGGCGCGATTCCGGCACCGGGATTCGAGTTGTAGCGGATCGCGGCGATCCGGAAGCTGCCGTTCGCGGCGTCTTCGAAGTACTGGAAGTCGATGACGTTGCCCGAGCGGTCGCGGATTCGATTGAGTGCCCAGATCCTGGCCGGGCTGGCGGGGTTCACGATGCCACCGCCGGTGTCGATACGAGAATCGGTCGTTGCGCCGTACTCGAGTACGCGGCCGTCGGACGCTTCCAGCACGAAGTACT
>CAYZDW010000132.1:0-5667 GCA_964477175.1 uncultured Steroidobacteraceae bacterium
TCAGCGACTCGGCCGTGTCCTGCATCAGGTCCAGGATGTCGTCCATGCGCTGGATCAGCTTGTTGATCTGGTCGCGGTCGAAGGGCGTGACGAAGGTGTTGTGCATCAGCGCGACGGTCTGGTGCGTGACCTCGTCGGCCGCCTTCTCGAGCGACTGGATCTTCGCGACGTAGGCATCGCGCCGGCCGTCGTCGGAATAATCCGCCAGTAGCTCGACCAGTGCGTCGGCGCCCTGGACGACGAGCGACGCGTGGCGGTCGAACAAGGTGAAGAACTGCCGCTCGCGCGGCATCAGCACGGACAACAGGCGCATGGCGGATCCCCGTTGCAATTGCTTGCGGTCACATTCTAGTCACGTTGCCCGGAGCGTTGAGGTATCTTTGGCGGGATGAATTCCGCCCAGCGCCGCCTGCTGCCGCTGATCGCCGCGAGCCTGGTGATTTTCACCGGCCCGCAGGCCGCCACGCAGCCGGCGGACGCCGAAACCACCCGCCTGATCGCCGAACTCGGCCTGAAGGAATCCTCGCGGCCGGTTCGCGAGCTGCCCGGCTGGCGCGCGCCGTCGCGTATCGTCGTGCTCGGCAGCAACCCGGAACGGCTCGCCTGGCTCAACGCCGCCGTGCCCGGCATCGAACTGGTGGGGGCGCGCAACGCCGAAGAAGCCGCGCGCGAAGCACGCGATGCCGACGCGGTGATCGGTTTCTGCACGTCTGCGGTGCTCGAGGGGGGCAACCGCATTCGCTGGATCCAGCTGCTCTCTGCTGGCGTCGAGCGTTGCGTCGCACTGCCGGCGCTCGCCGAGCGCGGCATCGTGCTTACCAACATGCAGAAGATCGCGGGCCCGGTGATGTCCGAGCACGTGCTCGCCTTCATGCTGGGCCTCGCGCGCGGATTCGCGAGCTACGTGCCACTGCAGCGGGAAGGCCGCTGGTCGGAGGATGCCGTCGAACCGGCGCGCATGTGGTCGCTCGAGGGCCGCACGATGCTGGTCGTGGGGCTCGGCGGAATCGGCACCGAAGTCGCGCGCCGCGCGCAGGCGCTCGGCATGAAGGTCATCGCGATACGCAATACGAGCCGCGAGGGTCCGCCCTTCGTCAGCGAGGTCGGGTTGAGCCCGGAACTGCGCGCCTTCGCGCGGCGCGCCGATGTCATCGTCAACACTCTGCCGCTGACGGCGAAGACCCGGGGCATTTACGACAAGGCATTCTTCGACGCGGCGAAGCGCGGCGCGCTTTTCATCAATGTCGGGCGCGGCGCGAGCGTCGTGACGGCCGACCTGATCGTCGCGCTCGAAGACGGCCGCGTCGGTGGCGCAGGCCTCGACGTGACCGACCCCGAGCCCTTGCCGCCCGATCACCCGCTCTGGCGCGCGCCGAATGTGCTGATCACGCCGCATGTTTCGGCATCCGTGGAACTGGGCGAGGAGCCGCGCTGGCTGATCGTGCGCGAAAATCTCAGACGTTTTAGCGCGGGCGGACGCCTGCTGTCGGAAGTCGACGTGAAACGCGGCTACTGAGTCCGGCCGTGTCGAACCGTACGCTGCCGCTCGACGACCGACTCTATGACTACCTGCTGAAGAAATCGCTGCGCGAGCCGGCGGTGTTGGCGCGTCTGCGCGCCGAGACGGCGTCGCATCCGCGGGTCAACATGCAGATCGCACCGGAGCAGGGCCAGTTCATGCAAATGCTGGTGCGCCTGATGGGCGCGCGCCGGACCATCGAGGTCGGCGTATTCACGGGTTATTCGAGCCTCGCGGTCGCGCTCGCATTGCCGGATGACGGGCGCGTGCTCGCCTGCGACATCAGCGAGGAATACACGGCGATCGCGCGCCGGCACTGGGAGAGCGCCGGTGTCGCGCACAAGATCGAGTTGGTGCTCGCGCCGGCGCTCGCCACGCTCGAGGCCCGCCTCGCCGCCGGCGAGGCCGGCAGCTACGACTTCGCCTTCATCGATGCGGACAAGGGCGGCTACCACGCCTATTACGAGCGACTGCTGCGGTTGATTCGTCCCGGCGGGCTGATTGCCGTGGACAACACGCTCTGGAGCGGCGCGGTCGCGGACCCCGGGGACCGCGACGCCGACACGCAGGCGATACGCGAATTCAACGACCGTCTGCTTGCGGACCAGCGCATCGACCTGTCGCTGCTGCCGATCGGCGACGGCCTGACGCTCGCGCGCCGGCGTGCCTGAGTCAACTGCCACCCGGCGATGACGCGAGTATGATCCAGTTAGGCATACCAGAGGGGGGGATGCGTCATGAACCGTTTTCACCTCGCCCCATGGATCGCCTTGATCGCGCTGACCGGCCTCGCCGGCTGTGAACGCGCCAAGGCGCCGGAATCGTTTCCACAGGCCGCCGCCGATGGGTGGGTCGCCGCGTTCAACAGCGGCGACGCCGCGGGGCTCGCGCTGATGTACAGCCCCAAGGCGAAAATCCTGCCTCCGGACCAGCCGATCGTCAGTGGCTACGAAGCGATCGAGGAATTCTGGAAGACCTTCAATCCCGGCAATGTGCGCATTGAAACTTCCGAGGTCGAATCCGTGAAGCTCGGGGACTACTGGTTCCGGGAAGGCACTTACATCGGGCTGTACCCGACCGAGGGCGAGCCGCGGGTCGGCAAATTCATCGAGTTATGGACAAAGGTGGACAGCGCTTGGCTCATTCATCGCCATATGTGGAGCCCGAATGCGCCGCCGCCGGCTCAAATGCCGGCGACCGCGCCTGCGGCGTAACGGGAGCCACAATGACCCGGGCGGCAATACTCGTTCTGGCGCTGCTCTCGGCGGGCGGCTGCGCGCAAAGCCCGGCGCCGGAGCCGTTCCCGCAGGATGTCGCGGACGCCTGGGTCGAGCGTTATGCCGCCAATGACGCGGCGGGCGTCGCGGCCCTGTACACCGAGGACGCGCAATTGCTGCCGCCCGACATGGAGATCGTCAGCGGCCGCGCGGCGATCCAGGAATTCGTCGCAAAGACAAACCCACCCGGCGGACCGACCTTCGAGATTGCAACGGTCGAGACGCTGGTTTTCGGCGATTACGCCCACCGGCAAGGCAGCTTCACGGTCAAGGGTCCCGACGGGACGGCGCGCGAGACCGGCAAGTTCCTGGAGTTGTGGAAAAAGGTCGACGGCAAGTGGCTGATCCACCGCGACATGTGGAGCGGAAACGCGCCGCCGGCCGGACCGCCCGCCATGGATGCACCATCCGATGAGCCTGCGTGACATCGTCGAGGCAATCCTGCCGGAGTGGGAACGCTGGTACCCCAGCCTGTTCGATGCCGCGCTGGATCTCGGCGTAATTCGCGCCCGCGTCTGCCCGCCTTCGGCGCTGTTGCTGTCGCGCCGGCATGCCGCGATCTACGGCGAGGCCGTGCAGGCCTTCCGCGAACGCTGGAGCGCACTCGAGGAACCCGACTAGCGTTCCGGCTGCCAGCCGGCGCGCGTGACGCGCCACTCGCCGTCTTCGTGCGCGAGCCGCAAGTCGAAGCGATAGATGTCGCCCGCAAGATCCCAGGCCGATTCGGAATCCGCATCGCGCCCCAGCATGCCGACGGTCACCTGCGCTTGTGCAATTTCCTTGCCCTCGAGCTTGATGACGTCGATGCGCGTGATCAGGCGTATGGATTGGTGGGCGATCAGGTAGCCATGCAGGTAGCGGCGGATTTCGTTGGCGCCGCGGCCCTCGGCGTCGCGGTAGTCGTCGGCGACCAGCTCGCGCAAGGCCGCCGCATCGCGCTCCTCGGCCGCCGTTTCGGCCACTCCGATCAGCGTACGAATCTCGTCCTCGGGCGTGCCGCCGGGCCCGCAGGCTGCGGAGAGCCAAGCCATCACGACCAGAGAGTTACGCGCGCGCAGGATAGGCCTCCCACTGCGGCTGGCCGTCGGTGATCTCGAACCAGGGCGCGCGGCTCGTGGCGAAAATGTGCCCAAGCGGTTTCATGCCTGGATCAGTATCGAGGCTGCCGCAGGGCACGACGACGCGGCCGGTCGCCGCGACGACGCGCGGCACCGGGCTACCGCAGCGGCGGCAGAAATCCTGCCCGAAATACTTCGCGCCCGGCAGCGAGTAGCTCTGCACTTCGCCCTCGCCACGCAACCACGCGAGTTGCTCCCGCTTGTAGAACGCATTGGTCGCATGCGCGGCGCTGCGGGCGCGGCGACAGCGCGAACAATGGCAGTTCTGCATGCGCTCGGCCGCACCGGCGAGTTCCCAGGCGATGGCGCCGCAGAGACAACTGCCCTGCGTGACGCCCTGTTTTGGCTGCGGCTTCGGTCGGTCGAGGCCAATGCCGCCGCCGAACTGTGGCGGGTAACCCTCGTGTTGCGGAAGCGCATCCGTGATCGGATACCAGGGCGCGCGCGAGCCCGCGAACATGTGCATCTCGGGCCGCAAACCCGGGTCGCCCTGCAGATTGCCGGCCGGCACGAAGACCAGGTTCATGGCGGGCATGAGCATCGGCGTGACCGAACCGCAGCTCCGGCAGAATGGCCGCCGGCCATGCTCGGAGGACGGATAGGTCTCGATATTGTCCTGGCCCGAGACCCAGCGGAAACCGGCGTCCGGCGCCGAGACGAAGGTCGAGAACATCGCGCCATGGTGCTTGCGGCACATGGAGCAGTGGCAATTGGCCATCATCGCGAACGGGCCGTCGACTTCGTAGCGGACGGTCCCGCACAGGCAGCTTCCCGTATACATTGGGATAGTTTGCACCAAGGAGGACCAAAGTCCATGTACACGCTTTACTACTCACCCGGGTCGGCGAGTCTCGCCGTGCACTGGATGCTGATCGAGCTCGGCGTGCCGCATGAACTGAAACGGCTCAACCTGGAGGCCGGCGAGCAGCGGAACCCCGAATACCTGAAGCTGAACCCGAATGGCTTTGTGCCAACGCTGATCGTCGACGGCACGCCGCTGTACGAAGGCGCGGCCCTCCTGATGCTGCTGGCCGAGCGCCATCCGCAGTCCGGCTTTGCGCCGCCTGTGGGCGGTCCGCAGCGTGGCGTCTACATGACCTGGATGTTTCACCTGTCGAACACGCTGCAGGCTGCGTTCCGCGACTGGTTCTATGCGGACCAGCAGACCGGCGCGGGCGCCGCCGACGCCATCAAGGCGGGGGCAAGGACGCGGATAGAGGCGGCCTGGGACCGCGTCGAGGCGCAGATCCGCGGGGGCGGTCCCTATGTCGCGGGTGATCGCGTCGGAGCCGTCGACTTTCTCGCGACCATGCTGATGCGCTGGTCGCGCAACATGCCGAAACCCGCGACCGAATGGGCGGCGATCGCAAACTACGTCGCGCGCATGAAGTCGCGGCCGACCTTCAAGACGCTCTACGCGCGCGAAGGCCTGACCGAATGGGCCTGAGGATCAGAGAAACGTATAGGTCAGGCTCAGTGAGATCGTGCCGAGACTCTCGTCCTCGATGATGTTGAAACGCTCGTACTCGAGACGCGCGCCGATGCTGCCGAAGCGCGCCTGCACGCCCGCGCCCCAGGCGAACTCCGTGCCGCTCTCGTTGATCCGGAAGAACGAGAACGCCGGCGTCGAGTGACCGTCGAACTGCCAGGCATTGAGCCCGGCCTTGACGAACAGGTCGACGAGCGGGTAGTCGAGATAGCCGACGGCAAAGGCGGAGACGGTCTTCGCGTTCAGGTTCGTACGATCCGGGCA
>CAYZDW010000133.1:0-5926 GCA_964477175.1 uncultured Steroidobacteraceae bacterium
GAGGATGCGGGTGGCGTGTGGATGGCGCGCGCCGCGGGCGCGGGCGCGTTGATAGATGGCGGCGGCCCATGGGCAGGCGTGTCGGGAGTGGTCGGCCCAGGTGGTGAGCGCGCGACGCAGGCGATGGTTGCAGGCCCAGCGGAACGCGACGCCACGGGATTTGCCCGACTGGTGGGTGACCGGGCACACGCCGGCTTCGGCGGCGAGCTGGGCATCGGTCTGAAAGCGTTCGCGCACCGAGCCGAGTTCGGCGAGCAGTTGCGCGGCATTGATACGCCCGGTGCGTGGGAAGGACATGACGAGCTGGCCATCGGGCAGTGTGGCGACGGCGTGCTCGATGCGCGCGCTCAGGGCGGCCAGTTGCACGACCAGCGTGCTGAGCACGCGGGTCAGTGCGCTGACCAGCTCGCCCTTGGCCTCGGCTTCGATCTCACCGGTCTGGCCGTGAGCAGCGGCGCGCAGGCGCTCGAGCAGGGTGATTGCGCTTTGGCGCCCGCTGTAGCTGTGGGTGGCGAGGAAGGCGGCGAGGCGTTTCTCACCCAGGCGTGTGGCGCTGGCTGGGGTGGGATAGAGCTCGAGGAAGGCGAGTGCGATCGGCGAGTCGAGCGCCGCGAACAATGCGCCGGCGCCGGGCCAGAAGCTTTGCAGCAATGCGCGCAGCTGATTGGCCAGGGCGACGCGCTCGGCCACCAGGTCATCGCGGGTACGCACCAGCGCTCGCAGTGCGCGGATCTCGTCGCACTCGGGGGCGAGCGTGCGGAAGCGATGCCCATCGGTGCGCAGCAGGTCGGCGAGCAGGTACGCATCGCCGCGATCGCACTTGCTGGCGGCGGCCCGGTAGCGTGGCCGGCAGGCTTTCACCACGTTCGGGTGGATGGGCACGATCGCAAAGCCGGCCTCCAGCAGCGCATCGATCAACAGCCCCGAGGGCCGTTCGATCGCGATGCGCAATACCTCGGCGGTGGCAAGCTTGCGCAGCCGCCCGCTGAGCTCGGCCAGACCGGCCGCATCATGCCGGACCTCAAAATGCGCCACCGCCTCGCCGCGCTGGTCGAGCACGCAGACCGCGTGCGCAGCACCACCCCAATCGACTCCGGCATACACCGTCATGGCAGGTCTCCTTCCCGATGTGTTAAAGGTTTCCGTGCTGGGAGGCCTTGCGGGACGCTCATTGACCGGCGCTCTGGGCGACCACCCACGGCGCAACTTCCTGTAGCCCGTCGAGGCCTCCCGGCCCTCGCTGCGCGGCAGGTCTCATGCGGGTCATCGAATGACCAGCGACGAAGGCCGTCGCAGCGAGTGCACGGAAGCGCATTCCCTACACCAGAAACCTTCTCCGCCTCAACCATGCGGAAGGTTGCCCAATGAGCAGCGAGAATCGACCGCTCGATGCCGGAGCCATGCGCCGCAATTTCGACCGTGCAAGCACGACCTACGATGCATCTGCCGTGCTGCAAGCACGCATCCGGCAGCAGCTGATCGACCGGCTCGAGTGGATTGCCTTCGAGCCCGCGATCATCGTCGACCTCGGCTGCGGCACCGGCCATGCGGCGCGCGCGCTGGTCACACGCTGGCCGCGCGCGCGCGTCATCGCGGTCGACATCGCGCCGGGCATGCTGCGCGAAGCCGCCCGGCAGGAGGGGGCGGCGAGTTTCGAGCGTCTCTGTGCCGATGCAATTGCGCTTCCTCTGCCCGATGCGAGCGTCGACCTGCTGTTCTGCAATCTAATGCTGCAGTGGTGCGACGATCTCGACGCGGTGTTCGCGGAAATCGCGCGCGTGCTGCGGCCGCGCGGCCTCCTTACCTTCACGACCTTCGGGCCCGACACGCTGATCGAGCTGCGCGAGGCCTGGCGCGGGGCCGACGCCTACACACATGTGAGTCCCTTCGCCGACATGCACGACATCGGCGACGGCCTGATACGCGCCGGTCTCGTCGAGCCCGTGCTCGATGTCCTGCCTTACACACTGACCTACCCCGACGTCTACGCGCTCATGCGCGACCTGAAAGCCATCGGCGCGCAGAACGCGACGACCGGCAGGCCGCGCGGCCTCACCGGACGGCAGCGGCTGCGCGCAGTGGAACAAGCCTATGAGCGCCACCGCCACCAGGGACGGCTGCCGGCGAGCTACGAAGTCGTGTTCGGACAGGCCTGGGGCGCCGTCGAGGCGCCGGATGCGAGGCGCGATGGCGAATTTGCGATTCCGGTCTCGGCCATACGCCGCCGCGGCGGCGGGCAGTAAACATGACCCGAAGCTATTTCGTGACAGGCACCGATACGGGCGTCGGCAAGACGCTCGTCACCGCGGCGCTCTTGCGTTCCTTGCGCGAATCCGGCCTCGCGGTCGCGGGCATGAAGCCGGTCGCGGCGGGCACGGTCGCAGGCCCCGAAGGGCCCGCGAATGCGGACGCGTTGCTGCTGCAATCGGAATCGAGCCAGAGGCATCCGTATGCGATCGTGAATCCCTGGCTATTCGAGCCCGCGATCGCGCCGCACATCGCGGCCACGGAGGCGGGCGTCGTGATTGACACGGACCGCATTGTGAAAGCGCACCAGACGTTGTGCGCCGCGGCCGACATCGTGCTCGCCGAAGGCGCCGGCGGCTTTCTCGTGCCGCTGGATGCGCGCCGGTCGTTCGCCGACTTGCCGGCCCTGCTCGGCATGGAGGTCCTGCTGGTCGTCGGCTTGCGCTTGGGCTGCCTCAATCACGCCCTGCTGACCGCGGAGGCGATCGCCACGCGCGGCCTCACCCTCGCAGGTTGGGTCGGAAACGGTATCGACCCCCGCTTTGCGCGCCGCGACGCCAACATCGCGACGCTCGCCGCCGCGCTTGCCGCGCCCTGTCTCGGCATCGTTCCATGGCTCGCCCGGCCGGGTGTCGGCAAGGCCGCGGCAGCGCTTACCGGCGCCACCGCGCTTCGGCCGATCTGACCGGTCGCTGGTGAGTCGCATCCTCATGGATTGAAAGGGGAAAATCCCGTTGCGGCTCGCTGCCGCCTCCCTTAGGATGCGCGGGCCCTGCGCCGGCGCTACGCAGGCCATCATCAGAGGAACCCCGGTGTCCATCGCGAAGCGGAAGTCGAAGCTGCCGGCCGCCGCCGGCGCCATAGCGGCGCTCGCGGCCACGTCTGCCCGCGCGGACTGGGGCCTGCTGAACATGCCGAAAGGCGTCAGCGAGTTGTCCCGCGAGATCTACGACATGCACATGATTATGTTGTGGATCTGCGTCGTCATCGCGGTCATGACCTTCGGCGCGATGATCGTCGCGATGATCCGCTTTCGGAAGTCGCGCGGCGCGGTCGCCGATACGAAGTTGTTGCACAACGCGCGGCTCGAGGCCGCTTGGACCATCGTACCGACGCTGATACTGATCGGCATGGCGATTCCCTCGGTCGAAAAGCTCATCAAGATCGAAGACACGAGCGGCTCGGCGCTCACCATCAAGATCACCGGCCACCAGTGGTACTGGCAATACGAGTACCTGGGCACCGGCGTGTCGCTCTTCAGCCGCCTGGCGCGCTCGAGCGACCTTGCGCGCCAGCACGCCTCGGGTATCGACCCGAATTCCGTGGACAACTATCTGCTCGACGTCGACAAGCCGCTGGTCGTGCCGACCGGGGCCAAGATCCGCGTGCTGCTGACCGCGAATGACGTCATCCATGCTTGGTGGGTGCCCGATTTCGGCATGAAACGCGACGCGGTACCCGGCTTCATCAACGAAATGTGGATCTCGGTCGACGAGGACAAGCCGGGCACCTACCGCGGCCAATGCGCGGAACTCTGCGGTGCCGACCACGGCTTCATGCCCATCGTCGTTGTCGCGAAGCCGAGAGCCGAGTTCGAGGCTTGGCTCGCGCAACAGCGCGCAGCGGTGGCCGGTGCCACGCTCGCAAGGACGGAGTGAACGACATGGCGCACGGTACTGAGGCCGCGGGCCACGGGGACCACCATCACGGACCGCCGAAGGGCCTGATGCGCTGGCTCACGACCACGAATCACAAGGACATCGGGACCATGTACCTGGTGTTCTCGCTCGCGATGTTCCTGCTCGGCGGCGTATTCGCCCTCTTGATCCGCGCCGAGCTGTTCCAGCCCGGCCTGCAGCTCGTCGATCCCATGTTCTTCAACCAGATGACGACCATGCACGCGCTCATCATGGTGTTCGGCGCCGTGATGCCGGCGACCATCGGGCTCGCGAACTGGATGGTGCCCTTGCAGATCGGCGCGACCGACATGGCGCTGCCACGCATGAACCTGTTCAGCTTCTGGCTGCTGTTCTTCGCGTTCATGCTGCTCCTGTCGACGCTGTTCGTGCCGGGCGGCGCGCCGGCCTCCGGCTGGACGCTGTACCCGCCGCTCGTGCTGCAGACCGGCACCGCGTTCCCGATGGCGGTGTTCGCGATCCACCTGATGGGCGCTTCGTCGATCATGGGCGCGATCAACGTCATCGTGACCATCGTCAACATGCGCGCGCCGGGCATGACGCTCCTGAAGATGCCGCTATTCTCGTGGTCCTGGCTGATCACGGCCTATCTGTTGATCGCCGTCATGCCGGTGTTCGCCGGCGCCGTCACGATGCTCCTGACCGACTACTACTTCGCGACCAGCTTCTTCAATGCGGCCGGCGGCGGTGACCCGGTGCTGTTCCAGCACGTGTTCTGGTTCTTCGGGCACCCCGAGGTCTACATCATGATCCTGCCGGCGTTCGGGATCGTCTCGGAGATCATCCCGACGTTCTCGCGCAAGCCGATCTTCGGCTACGAGGCGATGGTCTACGCAATCGCCTCGATCGCCTTCCTGTCATTCATCGTCTGGGCGCATCACATGTTCACGGTCGGCATGCCACTGGCGGGCCAGCTCTTCTTCACGCTGTCGACGATGCTGATCGCCGTGCCGACCGGCGTGAAGATCTTCAACTGGACCGCGACGCTGTGGCGCGGCTCGATCAGCTTCGAGCCGCCGATGCTGTTCGCGCTTGCGTTCCTGTTCCTGTTCACGATCGGCGGCCTCTCGGGCCTGATGCTCGCGATCGTGCCGGCGAATTTCCAGTACCACGACACCTACTTCGTCGTCGCGCATTTTCACTACGTGCTGGTGCCCGGCTCGGTGTTCGGCATCATGGCCGCGGTCTATTACTGGCTGCCGAAATGGACCGGCCACATGTACGACATGAAGCTCGCGAAGTGGCACTTCTGGCTGTCGGCGATCTTCGTCAACGTGCTGTTCTTCCCGCAGCACTTCCTGGGCCTCGCGGGCATGCCGCGCCGCATCCCGGACTACGCGACGCAGTTCACCGACTGGAACATGGTCTCGTCGGTCGGCGCCTTCGGCTTCGGGCTGTCGCAACTGCTGTTCGTCTGGCTGATCGTCAAGTGTGTGCGCGGCGGGGCCCGTGCTTCGGCCGGAGTCTGGGACTGGCCGCACGGCCTCGAGTGGACTGTGCCGTCGCCCGCGCCCTACCACACCTTCGAGAAGGCGCCGGAGCTCCGGTGACTCAGCGCGCGCGCAACTTGCGACTTGCCATAGCGCTAGGTGTCGCCGCGTTCGCGGTCTACGGCGCCTTCGTGTTGCTCAGGGTCCTGGAGCGGCTCTGATGACGACGCCATGCACCACCGCCAATCGCGGGCTGGTCGCCCGGCTCCTGCTGATGGCGGCCGGCAGTTTCGCTTTCGGCTTCGCGCTGGTGCCGCTCTACGACGTGTTCTGCGAGGTCACCGGCATCGGCTCTCGCGCGCAGTTGAGCCGCGCCGCAGAGCCTGATGCCGCCACGCCCGATATGAGCCGCACCATCGTGGTCGAATTCACGGCCTCGGTGCCGGCGGGCGGCCGCTTCGAATTCGCGCCAGTGGTCGCCTCGATGGAAGTGCACCCGGGCCGGCTCTACGAAGCGCGCTTTACGGCGCGGAACCTCGCCGGCCGCGACAC
>CAYZDW010000134.1:0-6877 GCA_964477175.1 uncultured Steroidobacteraceae bacterium
AGCGGCGCTCGCCACGGTGCGCGCCGTGACGAAGCGCATCGGCAAGATCGGCGTCGCGGTCGGCAACTGCTTCGGATTCGTCGGCAACCGCATGCTGTACGCCTACGGCCGCGAGAAGGAACTGATGCTGTTGGAGGGCGCCACGCCCGAGGCCATCGACCGCGCGCTCGAGGACTTCGGCATGGCGATGGGACCCAATGCGGTGGGCGATCTGGCGGGTCTCGACATCGGCTATCATGCGCGCCGCGAATGGAACGGCCGTCCCGACGATCCACGCTTTTACCGTGTGTCGGATTGCCTGACCGAACTCGGGCGCCTGGGCCAGAAGACCGGCCGCGGTTTCTATCGCTACGACGGTCCGGATCGCAAGCGGCAGGCGGACCCGGAGGTCCTGGAACTGATCCGCGCGGAGGCCGGTAAGCTGGGCATCGCTTCGCGCGAGATCGGTGACGGCGAGATTGTCGAACGATGCATCTATGCACTCGTCAACGAAGGGGCGCGTATCCTCGAGGAGGGCATTGCGGCAAGCCCGGCGGACATCGACGTGATCTGGTGCAATGGCTACGGCTTTCCGCGGCATCGCGGCGGCCCGATGTTCCATGCCGACACCGTCGGGTCAACCGCCGTGCTTGACGCTGTGCGCCGTTACGCGAGCGAGCAGGGCGCACGCTACTGGATACCGGCGCCATTGCTCACGAGCCTTGCCGCGCAGGAAGGCACGTTTGCGGGCTGGCAGGCGGCGCGCGCGGGTCGTAGTTGAGGCCCATCGAGAGTCTGCGGGGGCGGAACATGCAGTTGCAGAGTTATCTGGCGGGGCGCTGGCAGGCGGGCAAAGGGCGCGCGACCGCGCTCCGCGATGCGAGCACGGGCGAGGTGATCGCCGAGGCATCGACCGAGGGCTTCGATTTCAGCGCCATGCTCGACCACGCCCGCGTGGTCGGCGGGCCAGCGCTCCGCGCCATGACCTTCCACGAACGGGCCGCGATGCTGAAGGCGCTCGGCAAGCGCCTGTTCGATTTCAAGGACGAGTTTTACGAGTTGTCCTACCGGACCGGCGCGACGAAATCCGATTCCTGGATCGACATCGACGGCGGCATCGGCACGATGCTCGTGTTCGCGAGCAAAGGCTCGCGCGAACTGCCGAACAGCCGGGTCTATCTGGACGGAAACGTCGAGCAGTTGTCGAAGGGTGGGACATTCCTCGGCCAGCACATCTGCCTGCCACTCGAAGGCGCAGCCGTGCACATCAACGCATTCAACTTCCCGGTCTGGGGCATGCTCGAGAAGTTGGCGCCGACACTGCTCGCTGGCGTTCCGGCCATCGTCAAGCCGGCGACCGCCACGAGCTACCTGACGGAATGTGTCGTGCGACGCATCGTCGAGACGGGGCTCCTGCCTCCGGGCGCGCTGCAACTCGTCTGCGGCAGTGTCGGCGACCTGTTCGATCACCTGGGCTGCCAGGACGTCGTGTCATTCACGGGTTCCGCTGCGACGGCGGCGCGGCTCCGCACGCACGCCTCCGTCGTGCGCCACTCCGTGCGCTTTATCGCCGAGACCGATTCGCTGAACTCCTCGATCCTGGGCCCGGATGCCGGGCCCGGATCTCCGGAGTTCGAGCTCTTCATCCGGGAAGTGGCCCGCGAGATGACGGTCAAGGCCGGGCAGAAGTGCACGGCGATCCGCAAGGCCGTGGTCCCGCGTGGAATGACCGGCGAAGTCGTCACGGCACTGCAGACAGCACTCGCGAAGATCATCGTCGGCGATCCACGCGTCGAAGGGGTGCGCATGGGCCCGCTCGCGAGCCTGGCGCAGCGCGAGGAGGTGCTAGCACGGGTCTCGGAGCTGCGGCGGGAATCCGAACTCGTCGCCGGCGATCCCGAGCGCTTCGAGGTCAGCGGCGCTGACCGCGAGCGTGGCGCATTCCTGCCGCCCTTGCTACTGCTGTGCCGCGACGGCGATGCGGCGCGCGCCATTCACTCCGTCGAGGCCTTCGGGCCCGTGTCGACGGTCGTCGGCTACCGTGACGTCGCAGACGCGATCACGCTTGCACGGCGCGGGGAGGGCAGCCTGGCCGGATCGGTGTTCACGGCCGATGATCACATCGCGACGGAGCTCGTGCTGGGACTCGCCCCATACCACGGCCGCGTGCTGGTCGTGAACCGCCATTGCGCGAAGGAATCGACTGGCCATGGATCGCCGCTCGCGCACCTCGTGCACGGCGGGCCGGGCCGCGCCGGCGGCGGCGAGGAAATGGGCGGCATCCGCGGCGTGATGCATTACATGCAGCGAACGGCCGTGCAGGGCTCGCCAGATACCCTGACGGCGGTGGGCGGACGCTGGGTGCGCGGGGCCGCGCAACGCGAGCCGGGTATGCATCCGTTCCGTAAGCCATTTCACGAGCTTTCGATCGGTGACACCTTCAATTCCCTGGAACGCGAGATCACCGTGGCCGATATCGAGCGCTTCGCCGACTTGTCGGGCGACCATTTCTACGCGCACATGGACGATCGCGAGGCGGCGCGCAATCCGCTGTTCGGCGGGCGCGTCGCGCACGGCTATTTCCTGATTTCCGCGGCGGCGGGCCTGTTCGTCGAACCGGCTTACGGCCCGGTGCTCGGCAACTACGGCCTCGACAACCTGCGCTTCGTGAAACCCGTGAAGCCGGGCGATCGCATTCGCGTGCGCCTGACCTGCAAGGAAAAGTCGCTGCGCGCCGAGAAGGGCTGGGGCGAGGTGACCTGGGATACCGAGATCACGAATCAGCTGGGCGAGACCGTCGCGTCCTATCATGTGCTGACCATGGTCAGCGTCCATGCCGTGCCGGATGCCGTGAAGGACTAAGCCGTGACGATCGACCTCGCGCGATACGGCCGCGATTTCCCGAGTCTCGGTTTCGAAGGACCGGAGCCGGGCATCCTCGAGATAGTAATCGCGAACGTGGGCCGGCAGAACGCTGCCACCGAATCCATGCACCGCGATCTCGCCCTCGTCTGGCGCGCGATCGACGTCGATGACGCGGTCCGCGTCGCGCTCGTGCGCGGCGCCGGGGAGCATTTTTCGTCAGGCGGCGATTTCGCGATGATCGAGCGGATGATCGAGGACGAGGCAACGCTGCTGCGCGTCTGGAAGGAAGCGAGCGATCTCGTCTACAACCTGATCAACTGCTCGAAGCCTGTCGTGTCGGCGATCCGTGGCACCGCGGTTGGTGCCGGCCTCGCGGTAGCGCTCCTGGCCGATGTCTCGGTCGCGGGGCGCAATGCGAAGATCCTCGACGGCCATACCCGGCTCGGCGTTGCGGCCGGCGATCATTCGGTCATCATCTGGCCGTTGCTGTGCGGCCTCGCGAAAGCGCGTTATTACCTGTTGACCAACCAGTCGCTGTCGGGCGCCGAGGCCGAACGCATCGGGCTCGTGGCACTCTGCGTCGAGGACGGCGAAGTCCACGCGACAGCGCTCGGCGTCGCCAGGAACCTCGCGGCGGGCAGCGCGACCGCGATGCGCTGGACCAAGCACGCGCTCAACAACTGGCTGCGCCTGGCGGGCCCGAGTTTCGACGCTTCGCTCGCGCTCGAATTCCTCGGCTTCCGGCTCGCCGATGTGCGCGAGGGGCTCGCCGCCGTGCGCGACAAACGCCCCGCAAAATTCGATCGCAGCTGAGCAGCTGCTCAGCCTAATTCCGCCAGCGCGACCTCGACGCGCAGGCCGGCGATGCGCACGTGCTGCGTCGGGAGCCAATGAAATGCCGGCGGTCCCAGGACCCTGCCGTCCCTGACGTCGAAAGCGGCGCCATGCAGCGGGCAGACCAGCCGGCAGCCGCACAGCAATCCCTCGTGCAGCTGCGCCGCGGCATGCGTGCAAGTGTCGTCGAGCGCGAACCAGCCTTCACGTACATGACAGACGACGATCGCACGACCGTCGATCTCTGCGGCGATCATGCCACCGACCGGAATGTCGCGCACCGCGGCAATGTCGTGCCATCCAGCCGCCATCACGCCTCCCATTGCGACCCGCGGTCGCCGTCGCTAGTATTAGAACCCGCCTTGGGGTGGTCTGACTAGACCTGAGACGCCGGTTGCCTGCCTGGCTCACCGACGAACCCGTTGAACCTGATCCGGTTAGGACCGGCGTAGGGAGCAGGCATGTTACGCAAACCAGCGCAGCTGATCATTCTCACTATCGCCGCCGGCTGGCTGTCGCCGGCAATTGCGCAGTCACCTACGCCGCTGGCGGAGATCGTTGTGACGGCGGGCCTGCGGTCCGTTCCTGCGAAGGAGTTACCAGCGAGCGTTTCGGTCATCGGCGGGGATGACGTCGAAAATGGCGCTGTGCAGCATCTCGAGGAACTGCTGCCGCATGTGCCGTCGCTGTCGTGGGCCGGCGCCAGCTCGCGGCCACGTTTCTTCCAGTTGCGCGGTATCGGCGAACTCGAGCAATACCAGGGCGCGCCGAATCCTTCTGTGGGATTCCTGGTGGACGAGATCGACTTCAGCGGCATCGGCATGATCGCCTCGCTGTTCGACGTCGAGCAGGTGGGGGTGCTGCGCGGCCCGCAAGGTACCCGCTATGGAGCGAACGCCCTCGGTGGCCTGATCAAGGTGAAGACCCGCGATCCGGTCGCCACGCGAGTCGTCCATGCCGAGGCCGGCGCCGGCGAGGACGGATTGTGGATGGCAGGCATCGCCGCGGGTGGCGGACTGCATGTGAGCGACGGTGCCGAGGGAGCCTGGCGTGCGGTGCTGCATCGCGCCGTCAGCGACGGCTTCCGTCACAACGCTTTCCTTGGCCGCGACGACACCAACGGCCGCGACGAATTGACTGCGCGACTCAAGTTCCGCCTTGAAACGGAAAACAACTGGCGCGCGGACCTCGGCCTGATGTACGCCGATTTCGACAATGGCTATGACGCCTTCGCCATCGACAACAGCTTCACGACGCTGTCCGACCGGCCGGGCCGCGACTCGCAGCGATCGCAGGGCGCATCGCTGGACACCGCCTATGCAGGATGGAAAGGGCTCATGTTGCGCTCGACGACCGCCTGGGCCGATTCGGACATCGAAGCGAGTTTCGACGCCGACTGGGGCAATGATCCCGGCTGGGGCGCGGCCGGCCCCTACGATTTCTTCTCGCGCACGCTGCGTCATCGCCGGACCCTGAGCCAGGATCTGCGGCTCATGTCCACGGCAGGTCGCGACTGGTCCTGGCTCGCGGGCGCGTGGATTTCGCGACTCGAGGAAACAAACCACATCGCGGACGATGGGCTTTACCTGGATGACGCTTTCCTGCGGCTGCTGGATAGCCGCTATCGGGCGACCAGTGCCGCGGTTTACGGCGAAATCGAACGGTCATGGACGCCAGTGACGACGGTCGCGGCGGGGATACGGCTCGAGGAACGCGATGCGAGCTACGACGACAGCGATGGGAGTCGGTTCGATCCGCGCGACCGCATGTGGGGCGGCCAATTGTCGCTCACGCATCAGTTGGGCGAGAACCAGAGCCTCTGGGCGTCGCTGTCGCGCGGGTTCAGGGCAGGTGGCTTCAACATTGGCACATCGGTGCCGGCCGACCGCCAGTCATTCGATGCAGAGTACCTCTGGAGTGTCGAGTTCGGATGGAAGGGCAGCGGCCTGGAGCAGCGGCAATCCGGTGACGTGAATCTCTTCTACACGAGCCGCGAGCATCAGCAGGTCGCAACTTCACTTCAGCTCGATCCCGACGATCCACTGACATTCCTGTTCCTGACCGACAATGCGGCGAGCGGCGAGGCCTGGGGCCTCGAGGCCTCAGTGCGCCGGCAGGCGACTTCGCGCCTGGAACTGAGTTCGACGCTGTCGCTGATGCAGTCGCGTTACCTGGACTACCAGTTCGGGGCCCGCGATCTTGACGGGCGCGCCTGGGCCCATGCGCCGGAATGGAAGATTGCGGTGGCAGCGACCTGGCGTCACCCCGAGGGATGGATGACCAGGCTCGATCTTTCCGGCGAGGACGGCTTTTATTACGACACCAGCCACGACCAGCATGCCGGCTCCCGCTTCCTGACAAATTTCCGGGTGGGCTACGAGGCCGAGCAATGGTCGATCCATGCCTGGGCGCGCAACCTGTTCGACGAGAAGTATCCGGTGCGCGGATTCTTCTTCGGCAACGAGCCGCCGGATTTCCCCGAAACCCCGTACCTGCGCTGGGGCGATCCGCGCCAGCTGGGCCTCACCGCGCGCTACCAATTCTGAGGTGATTCCATGCGCATCGCTGTCGAAACGAGTCTCTATCCACTCGCGGACGACTTCATCCCGCCGATTCTCGATTTCATCGAACGCCTCAAGACGCACCCGGGGCTCGCCGTCATCACGAATTCGATGAGCACGCAGGTCAGCGGTGAACTGGACGACGTCTTCGATGCGCTTTGCACGGAAATCGGCCGCAGCTTTGCAGGTCCGCGGCGCTCCGTGTTCGTCATGAAGGTCCTGGGCGGCGGTGATTGAGACTGCCGGCGCCTGGCTCGCCGCATTCGTTGCGGGCGCGCGATCCGCAAGCCTGTCAGAACTCATCGCGGTGGCCCTGGGTCTCGTCTACATCGTGCTCGCGATCCGCCAGCACCGCGCCTGCTGGATCGCCGGCGGCGCCAGCACGGTCATCTATATCGCCGTGTTCCTGAAAGCCGGCCTGTTGCTGCAGGCCGCACTTCAGGTCGCCTATGTCGTGCTGTCGGTCTACGGCTGGATAGCCTGGCGGGCCGACGGTGACCTGCCCGCGCGGCCGCGGGCCTGGCCCTGGTCGAGGCATCTGCTTGCCGTTCTCGCCGTCGGGCTCGCGACGGCGGCGAGCGCGCCCTTGCTCGCGCATTACACGAGCGCGCCGGCACCGCTCGCCGATTCGCTGGGCA
>CAYZDW010000135.1:0-2766 GCA_964477175.1 uncultured Steroidobacteraceae bacterium
TGTGCCTGTCGGCATTCCTGTACGCACAGGACATCCTGACCGTCGCCTGGGTCGTGCCGACCGTCTGGTTGCTTGCGGCTGCGTTGCTCGAGGTCGCGCGCCGCGGCCATGGCGGCCCGGCGCCGGCTCCGTTCCGCACCACTGCCGGGATGCTGGTCAAGGCGCTGCCGCTGGCGCTCGTGTTGTTCCTGTTCTTTCCGCGCATCGCCGGCAGCTTCTGGGGCGCGCCTTCGAGCGAGCGCGCTTTGACCGGATTGACGGACGAGATGTCGCCGGGCGATATCTCGGACCTGACGCTGAACGACACGGTCGCATTCCGCGTGCGTTTCGACGGTCCGCCGCCGCCACCTGTAGAGCGCTACTGGCGCGGCCCGGTGCTTACCGAGTTCGACGGTTACACCTGGTCGCGCAGCAGCAGCCAGTTCTTTTTCCGGCCACGCGTGCGTCAACTCGGAAATCCCGTCAACTACACGGTCACACTCGAGCCGACCGGCCAGCGCATGCTGTTTGCGCTCGACATGGTCGAGCGCTGGCCGTTGGCGATGGCGGAGCAGTCCTGGGACTACCAGCTGCGCACCAGGAACCCGATCCATTCCGTGCTGCAGTACGAAGCGCGTTCTTATCCGCGCTATCAGGCCGGGACGCGGCTCTCGCCTGCACTGCGCAACCTGCATTTGCAACTGGCTCCCGGCCGCAATCCGCGCTCGATCCGGCTGGCGCAAAGCATGCGTGCCGCCGTCGCTGACGACCGCGAATTCAGCCGGTCGGTGCTCGCGATGTTCCGCGAACAGGATTTCTACTACACGTTGACGCCGCCGGGCCTCGCGCGCGACTCCGTCGACGATTTCCTGTTCAACACGCGCCAGGGCTTCTGCGGGCATTTCGCATCCGCATACACGATGCTGATGCGTGCCGCCGGGATACCGGCCAGGGTCGTCGGCGGTTACCAGGGTGGCGAATGGAATCCAATCGGCGGCTACCTGATCCTGCGCCAGTCGCATGCGCATGCCTGGTCGGAGATCTGGCTGCCGGATACCGGCTGGACGCGCGTCGACCCGACCGCCGCGGTCGCGCCGGAACGTGTCGAGCGCGGGCTCGAGGCCGCGCTGCCCGGCGAGGAGCTGCTGTCGGGAAGCCTGATGCGCGGTTCCGAGCTGCTGTGGCAGGCCGGCATGATCTGGGACAACGTCAATGCGCGCTGGAACGATTGGGTCGTGCAGTTCAACCGGCTGCAGCAGGAGGAGTTGCTGCGCGCATTCGGCTTCGACGACCCGGACTGGCAGGACCTGGCGCTCGTGCTGGGAGTCGGACTCGCCGTGGGGCTAACGCTTTTGTCCGGGTGGCTGGCCTGGGAGTTCCGGCCGCGACGGCCGGATCCCGCGACCGCGAGTTACCGGCGGTTCGTACAGCGCCTTGCACGCCGCGGAGTCGAGCGAGCATCGCACGAAGCGCCGCGCGACTTCGCCCTGCGCGTGCGTCGCCTGCGTCCGGACCTCGGCGCGGCGGCCTCGGCGATCACCGAGCTGTACCTGCGGCTGCGCTACATGCCGGCGCACACCGCGCGCGACCTCACGCTGCTGCGTGGCCTGGTCCGGCGCTTCGATCCGTGAGCCCGGCGTTCGCGCTTGCGATCGCAGGCTGCGTCCTCGTGATCGCCTGGATCGTCGGCCGGCCGATGCTCGCGGCGCGCCGGCGTTCGGCGCTGCGCGAGCGCTCGCTGACCGAAGATCAGCGCAAGCTCCTGCATCGCCACTGGCCCGGCTACCGACGCCTGCCCGCGGCGCTCGCTGAGCGCCTCGACGAATTGACCGCGGTAGTCCTCGGCGAAATGGAATTTGTCGGCTGCCGGGGACTCGTGGTCACACCTCTGATGCGCCTCGTGATCTCGGCGCAGGCCTGCCTGCTGGTGCTGGGAGGCGCGCGCCGGGTTTACGACCAGCTGCGATCGGTGCTGATCTACCCGACCCAGTTCGTCGTTCCGGAGCAGTGCCACGACGAGGACGGCGTCGTCACGGAGGAGAAGCGCGTGCTCGCAGGCCAGGCCTGGGACGTCAGCCGGATCCTGCTTTCCTGGGAGGACGTCGCGAGCGCCGGCCGCGATGGTGAGGCGTACAACGTCGTCATCCACGAATTCGCGCATTATCTTGACCACGAGACTGGCGGCGCCGACGGCGCGCCGTGGCTCGGCAACTCTGCGGAGCGGCGGCGCTGGTCGGGTCTGCTGCAACAGGAATTCGATCGGCTGCAGGCTGCGGTGGAGCGTGGCGAGGAGACATTCCTCGACCCTTACGGTGCCGAGGACCAGGCCGAGTTCTTTGCGGTCGCGAGCGAAGCCTTCTTCGAGCAGCCGCGCGAATTCACGCGGCAGGCACCCGCGCTGTACGAGGCGCTATGCCGTTACTACGGCCTCGATCCCGCAGCCTGGTGAGCCGCTGCTCAGGACTCCCTGCGCGACCTCCACAAAAGCGCGGCTCCGCCCGCAAACAGCACGATGACCGACAGGATGCCGGCGCGCGAGCTACCGGTCGCGAGCGCGGTGGTGCCGACCAGCAGCGGGCCGAGCACCGCCGCGAACTTGCCCATCATGTTGTAGAAACCGAAGAACTCGCCCTGCTTGCCCGGCGGCACCAGCGAGGCGAAATAAGAGCGCGACAGCGACTGGATGCCACCCTGCACGAGCCCGATGACGCTGGCAAGCAGATAGAACTCGACGATGTCGTCCATCCAGTAAGCGGCAACCGTCGCCACCGAGTAGACGGCGATTGC
>CAYZDW010000136.1:0-5927 GCA_964477175.1 uncultured Steroidobacteraceae bacterium
GGTGGTGCTGGAAAAATGTCGCAACGGTCGCATGGTCATGAATCCTGGGCGATAACTCAGAAGGGGCATATCATAACGGAATCGCCGCGAAGCGCGGCGACGGAGCGCAACTGTGGAATCCAACGATCTCCGCAAGGCGGGACTCAAGGTCACGCTGCCGCGCGTCAAGATCCTCGAGATCCTGGCCGGCAACTACGGCCGGCACCTGTCGGCCGAGGACATCTACCGCGCGCTCCTGGAGCAGAACGAGGACATCGGGCTCGCCACCGTGTACCGCGTGCTGACGCAGTTCGAGGCGGCGGCGCTCGTCAAGCGCCATCACTTCGAGGGCGGAACCGCGGTGTTCGAACTGAATGAGGGCGAGCACCATGACCACATCGTCTGCATGGACTGTGGCCAGGTCGAGGAGTTCCTGGATTGCGGCATCGAGCGCCGGCAACTGGACGTTGCCCACCGCCTGGGCTTCGAGATCGAGGAGCACAACCTGATCCTCTACGGCCGTTGCCGCCGCGAGGCCTGCCCGCACCGGCGCAAGCGCAGCTAGGTTCCCTATCCGCTCAGCCTGTCGCCGCGCCAGCGGTGCGCAGCATTTCGCGCGCGTGTTCGCGCGCCTTGCGGGTGATCTCGACGCCGCCCAGCATGCGCGCGAGTTCTTCGATCCTCTCCTCGGGGCCGAGACCGGTCACGGTCGTGCGACTGGCCCGTCCGTCCGTCAACTTGACCACGCGCAACTGGTGATGCGCCTGGCTCGCGACCTGGGCCAGATGGGTCACGCAGAGCACCTGCCCGCGCTCGGCGAGCTCGCGCAGTCTGCGCCCGACGATCTCCGCGACGCCGCCGCCGATCCCGGCGTCGACCTCGTCGAAAATCATGCAGGTCGTGGCCTGGCAATGGGCCGCGGCGACCTGAACGGCCAGGCTGATGCGCGACAACTCGCCGCCCGAGGCTACCCTGGCGACGGGTTTGACGGGCTGACCGGGATTGACGCTGACGAGGAACTCCAGGCGATCGACGCCGTCCGCCGCGGGATCGGCGCCGGTGTTCGATTCGACCGCAATCTCGAAGCGGCCGCCCGGCATGCCGAGCTGACGCATGAGACTCGTCACCGCGCTGGCCAACCGCTTCGCGGCCACACTCCGGGCAGCAGAGAGCGCGGTAGCCGCGCTGCCGTATTGCGAGCGGATGTCGGCGAGACGCTGGTCCAGGCCGCCGAGCACGAGTTCGGACTGTTCGAGCGTCGCGAGTTGCTGACGCAAATCGTCGAGCTGCTGCGGCAGCCGGTCGGGCGCGACCCGATGCTTGCGCGCGAGGTCCTCGATCGCAGCGACACGCCGTTCCACGTATTCCTGGCGCGCCGGATCGGTATCCAGCGCCTCGAGGTAGGCGCCGAGCGCCGCACCCGCCTCGCCGAGACCGATGACAGCTTCCTCCAGCATCCGCGACGATTCTGCGAGCCGCGCATCGAGTGCGGCCGCGGTGCGGAGCTGAGTGACCGCGCGCGCGGCCAGCGCGTGCGCGTCCGCTCCCTCGGTATCGTAGGCGAGCGCGAGCGCGTTGCGCGCGGCCTCTGCGAGGCGGCCGCGATTGGCAAGACGTGAGCGCTCCTCGAGCAGGCACTCGACCTCAGCGTCCGCCAGACCCAGTGCCTCGAGTTCGCCGACCTGGTAGCGCAGGAGTTCGAGGCGCGAGCCGCGATCCCGCGCGAGCGCCTCGAGCGCCGCGCGTTCATCGGTCAGGCGCCGCCATTCGACCGCAAGCGTACGCACCGGATCGAGCAGCTTGTCATGACTGCCGTGACCGTCGACGAGCTGACGCTGGGTGTCACGGCGGATCAGCGACTGGAATTCCTGCTGCCCGTGAATGTCGATCAGGCAGTCGCCCAGTTGACGCACGGCCTGGACGGGCAGTGTCTGGCCATTGACGTATTGGCGCGAACGCCCGTCCTGGCTGATCACCCGGCGCAGCACGACTTCGCCGCCATCGTCGGCCAGCGACTGCTCGTCGAGCCAGCGTCGCACGCGCTCGTCGCCGGACACGTCAAAGGTGGCTGTGATCTCGGCCCGTTCGGCGCCGTGGCGCAGCATTTCGGCGCTCGCCCTCCCGCCGATCGCGAGCATGACCGCGTCGACGACGATCGACTTGCCGGCGCCGGTTTCGCCGGTCAGCGCGGTCAGGCCGCCCGCCAGCTCAAGCTCGACGGAGTCGATGATCGCGAAGTCGCGGATCTGCAGGTGCACGAGCAAGCTCAAGGCTCTATGCGTCCATTGCGCGCGCTGCGGCCCCAGTGGAGCTTGGAGCGCAGCAGCCGGAAGTAATCGTGGCCCGGTGGGTGCAGCAGCGTGATGCCGCTGGCCGCCGGCTCGATCACGAGGCTCGAGGCGACATCCAGGTCGCCGAGCAGCATGCCGTCGCAGGTGACTTGCGCGCGGGTCGCGGAACGCTCGACCAGTCGCACCTCGACCCGGTTGTTGCGTCCGACGACGATCGGGCGGTCGCTCAACGTGTGTGGCGATATCGGCGCGATGACGACGGCATCGAGCGACGGATGGATGATCGGTCCGCCGCAAGACAATGCGTAGGCGGTCGATCCGGTCGAGCTCGCGATCACGAGGCCATCGCCGCCGTGCGTGTTGACGAATCGGCCTCCGATCCAGGTCTCGAGTTCGACCATGCGGCCGGACTCGTGGCGCTGCACGACGACGTCGTTCAGCGCGCAGCGGACCGCAACCGGGCCATCGGCGCTTGTCAGCCGGGCCTCGAGCAGCTGCCGGGGATCCGTCTCGTAGCGCCCCTCCAGCACCGCGTCGAAGCTTTCGAACATCTGGTCGGGCGACACGTCGGTCAGGAATCCGAGCCGCCCGCGGTTGATACCGAGCAGGGGGATGTCGCGCCCGATCGCGAGTTGCGCGGCGTAGAGCATCGTCCCGTCCCCGCCGATCGCGACGATCAGATCCGCATCCTTGGCAAGCTCCGCTGCTGGCCTGCGTTCGACATCCATTGGCAGGTCGCCGACAGTGATGCTCATATCGACCAGCACCGCGAGGCCGCGCGATCGCAGATGACGGGCCAGAGCCGCCATCGAATCGGCCACGCGGGCGTCCTCGATCTTGCCAACCAGTGCGATCCGGGAGAAGCGCTTGTTCATGTGGTTTTGCGACCTTTTAGCACGCGCGAGAGCGCCCGGGCCAGAATCGGGCCGGGTTGGCGCAAATGCTCCTTGACACTCGGCAAGGCCGATTGCTAGTTTCGATGTCCGAGCGGCCCGGATTGGTTATTTCCTTGATTAACAAACAGTTATGACAGACCACAGGCTTGGCGTCGAGGAGCCGCCGACTGACCGGGCGCAATGGCTGCTGCGCACGCTGATCGAATGCTATATCCGCGAAGGTGAGCCCGTGGGCTCCCGGACCCTGTCCCGGGAATCGGGGCTCAGTCTGAGCGCGGCGACGATCAGCAATGTCATGGCGGATCTCGAGGAGCACGGGTTCGTCAGTTCGCCGCATACCTCGGCCGGCCGGGTGCCGACCGACAAGGGCTACCGGTTTTTCGTCAACACGCTGCTGCACTACCAACCGCCCGGCATGGCGGAAATCGCCGAGCTCCGGCGCAAGCTAGAATCAATGGCTGGTGATCCGAAGGCGCTGGTCACGGCCGCGTCACAACTCGTCTCGAGCCTGACGCACCTGGCGGGCGTCGTCACGGTGCCGCGTGAGACGCACGCGGCGCTTTCGCAGATCGAATTCGTCGGCCTGTCGGGCAACCGCGTGCTGGCAATACTGGTCATCAACGGGCGCGAAGTGCAGAACCGGGTCCTGCAGCTCGACCGCCATTTCTCGCCGGACGAACTCCGGCGTGCCGGCGCCTACCTGAATGACCAGTTCCGCGGCCAGGAGCTCGCGGGGGTTCGCAAGCAACTCGTCGCGCAGCTTCAGGAGACTCGCGAGCAGATGAACCGCATGATGATGGATGCAATCACGCTTGCGCAGCGTGCGTTCGCGGAACATCCGGGCGAACGCGAGGCCGACATGGTCATCGCGGGAGAAACCAACTTGATGGGGCTTGCCGAACTCTCGAACGTCGACCGGCTGCGGCGGCTCTTCGAGGCGTTCAACGAGAAGCGTGACATCCTGCATCTGCTGGACCAGAGTCTGCATGGCGAGGGCGTCCAGATCTTCATCGGTCATGAGTCGGGCTACACGATCCTGGATGACTGCAGCGTGGTTGCGGCGCCGTACACGCAGGATGACCGCGTGGTCGGCGTGCTCGGCGTGATTGGGCCGACGCGCATGGCCTACGAGCGCGTGATCCCGCTGGTCGACATAGCGGCTCGGATGCTGAGTTCGGCCTTGAATCTGCGCGACTGAACCCCAGACTGCTTGTCCCCATGACCGAGACCGATCAACAGACGTCCGTCGAGCCGGCGGAGAACGCAGAGCCGGCTCCAACCGCCTCGCCCGAACAGCAGCGCGCAGAAGCCGAGGCGCTCGCCGTGCAGAATTGGGCCGCCTACCTGCGCGCCGCGGCCGAGCTAGAGAATGTCCGGAAACGCATGTCGCGCGATATCGAGGCGGCGCGCCAGTTCGGCATCGAACGCTTTGCGGCGGAGATGCTGCACGTGGCCGACAGCCTGGGTCTCGGTCTGGATGCGGCAGTGACGGCGGATCCGGCGACCCTCGCCGAAGGACATAAGGCGACATTGCGCCAGCTTCAGAAAGCCTTTGAAAGCGCCGGAATCACCGAGCTTGACCCGACCGGACAGCCCTTCGATCCGCAGTTGCACGAAGCCATGGCGACGCAGGCTTCCCCGGGTCAGCCTCCGAACACCGTCCTACAGGTAGTCCAGAAGGGCTATCTTCTGAACGGCCGGCTGCTGCGCCCCGCAAGGGTCATTGTTTCAGCCGCGCCGCAGGCGGCGCGGGATGGTTGAAACGGACCCGGTCCGGCCCCAAATCCGAAGCCAGTCATACATCCCGGAGCCAGCGTAATGGGCAAGATCATCGGAATCGACCTGGGCACGACGTACTCCTGTGTCGCCGTCATGGAAGGCCGTACGCCCAAGGTCATCGAGAACAGCGAGGGGGATCGCACCACGCCCTCGGTCGTCGCATTCACCAAGGATGGCGAGGTGCTGGTGGGTCAGCCGGCCAAGCGTCAGGCGGTGACCAATCCTCAGAACACATTCCACGCCATCAAGCGCCTGATCGGGCGTCGCTTCGACGACGGCGTGGTCCAGAAGGACATTCCGCTCGAGACCTACAAGATCGTGCGCGCCGAAAACGGCGACGCCTGGCTGGAGGCACAGGGCAAAAAGATGGCGCCGCCCGAGATCTCGGCGCGCGTACTCACGAAAATGAAGAAAACCGCCGAGGACTACCTTGGCGAGACCGTCACCGACGCCGTGATCACGGTGCCGGCCTATTTCAATGACGCGCAACGCCAGGCCACCAAGGACGCGGGCCGTATCGCGGGCCTCAATGTCCGTCGCATCATCAATGAGCCGACCGCGGCCGCGCTCGCCTACGGCATGGACAAGAAGGGCCGCGATCGCAAGATCGCGGTCTACGACCTCGGCGGCGGAACCTTCGACATCTCGATCATCGAAATCGCCGATGTCGACGGCGAGCGCCAGTTCGAGGTCATGTCGACGAATGGCGATACGTTCCTGGGCGGCGAGGACTTCGACCGCCGGATCATCGACCACGTCGCTGCCGAGTTCCAGAAGGAGAGCGGCGTGGACGTGCGCAAGGACCCGCTGGCCGTGCAGCGCCTGAAGGAAGCCGCCGAGAAGGCCAAGGTCGAGCTGTCGTCGGGCCAGCAAACCGAGATCAACCTGCCATACATCACGGCGGATGCTTCCGGCCCGAAGCACCTGACGCTGAAGCTCACGCGCGCCAAGCTCGAATCGCTGGTCGAGGACCTCGTGAGCC
>CAYZDW010000137.1:0-3329 GCA_964477175.1 uncultured Steroidobacteraceae bacterium
TCGCCCGGACATTGCTGGCCCGCGTCGAGAATGACGTGACCGGCGATCTATTGCTCGACGAACTGCATGCGGAAATACCGCCGCCGCGCCTGGCGCAGGCCAGGGCAGCCGCTGCCGTGCTGGGCGATCAGGTGGCCGGCACGATTCCAGTCGTGCCGGGTGCCCGGCCGCTCACCGATTCGCCTTATGAGCTGATACTGAACAACCCCGGGCGCCCGACGCTCGCAGTGACCGGCGCGGGTGGCCTGCCGGAACTGCAGAATGCCGGCAATGTGCTGTTGCCACGCCTGGAGCTGAAGCTCTCTTTCCGCCTGCCTCCCACGACCGATGCCGCCATTGCCGCGACCGCCGTGAAGAGGCGACTCGAAGCGGATCCTCCCTACGGTGCGCGCGTCACCTTCGATGTCGGATCATCGCTTGCGGGCTGGAATGCCCCGGCGCTCGCGCCATGGCTCGAGCGATCCATGCGCGAGGCCTCGGGCGCGATCTTCGGCCACGACACGATGTATCTAGGCACGGGCGGCAGCATCCCGTTCATCGGCATGCTGGGTGAGCGTTTTCCCAAGACCCAGTTCCTCGTAACCGGCGTACTCGGGCCGCATGCCAACGCCCATGGCCCGAATGAGTTCCTGCACCTGGCCTGCGCGGAGAATCTGACCGTCTGCGTTGCCAGGGTGCTGGCAGACCATTGCCGCCAGGCCGCCAGCTGAGGCGGCCGGCGCGCTCAGCGGCGCGCCAACGGGCTCGGCTCTGCTTGCGCTGCGATATCGGTCCAGGCCTGGCGGTAGCGATCCTGCACGGCGCTCGCGGCATCCGGCCCCAGCGCGGGATATTCGGCCGCGAGCGAACCCAGTTGCGTGACATGTGGCGGCCGGCCCTTGGGGAACCGGCCCCGGTCGGTGAACACGACGCGCCCCTCGACCGGCGCGTCCCCCGCCAGGAGGCGCACGGCCGCCACCCGGTCATACATCGCCTCGAGCGGATTCAGGAAGGTCGAGCGCGTGATTCCGTTCATGACGGTCCATTCGTGCATGTGTTCGCCGCCGAACACGACACCCGTCACGTCGCGCAGGTCGACAACCAGCAGGCCACGCCCCGTAATCAGCAGGAAATCCAGGTGCAGGTGACTACCGCTGCCGTCGGGCAGGACGATGTCGCGCAACGCGGCCACCGCGATTGACTCCACGGCCTTGACCACCCGGCGGCGGGCGCGACTATGCCGCCAGCGCCGGAATCCCGTGGCGGCGCCAAGCGCGAGCAACGCAAGCAGCGTCACCGCGATCACGACCTGCACGATCAGGCTGTCGGTGCTCATTGGGCCAGCAGCCGCTCGCGGAGCCCGTCGAAATTCGCGTCGAGTTCCTCGCGTGTGAGCGGTTGCCCAAGCAGTCGCGCGAGCGCGGGTGGCGGCTCGATCGCGCGACCCACGAGCGGCTCGACGACTTCCGGGAATTTCGCCGGGTGGGCCGTCGCGACCAGCACCCAATGCGAACGGCGTCGTTCTCCTTCGCCAAGCATCCGGTAGGCCTGCGCCGCCGCTGCGCTGTGCGGGCAGAGCGTCAACCCCGATTGGTGGTACTCGCGCCGGATGCTCTCGCGGATCGCATCGTCGCCGATCGACACGGCGCGAACCCGCGCGGCCATCGTCGCGTGTTCGCGATAAAGGAACCTGAGCCGCTCCATGTTGTTCGGATCGCCGACGTCCATTGCACTTGCGATGGTAGCGATGCTTGGCCGCGGCCGCCATTGGCCGTCGGCGAGGAAATCGGGCACCGCGCGATTGGCATTGTGCGCGAGCAGGATGTCGCCGATCGGCAGACCCAGCTCGCGTGCCCAGACGCAGGCGACAGCCTGGCCCAGGTTGCCGGACGGGATGACAAAGCCTGCGGCATCGCCCTCCGCCTCCCGGATCCTGAGGCTCGCCGCCGCGAAGTATGTGATCTGCGGCAGCAGGCGACCGATGTTGATGCTGTTGGCGGAAGTGAGCGCAAGCGCGTGGCGCAGCGATCCGTCCCGAAACGCCTGTTTCACGAGCCGCTGGCAGTCGTCGAAGCTGCCGCGTACTGCGTAGCTCTGGACATTGTCGTCCCAGCAGGTCAATTGCCGCGCCTGCAACGGCGAGACCCGGTCGGCGGGATACAGCAGGACGACCCGGAATCCGGGCCGTCGATGAAACGCCGCCGCGACCGCGCCGCCGGTGTCGCCGGACGTCGCGACGAGTATCGTCAGCGGCCGCGGGTCCGGCCGAGGCAAGCGTGCAAGGCAGGCGGCCAGGAATCGGGCGCCGAAATCCTTGAAGGCAGCGGTCGGCCCGTGATAGAGCTCGAGCACCGAGAGGCGCTCCGCACCGCCGCCGACCGGCCTTAGCGGGGCCGGGAAGTCGAAGGCCTCGGCGGCGATGGCCGGAAGTTCACCCGCCAGCGCATCGCCTTCGAAGAAGGGCGCCAGCAGCCGCGATGCGACCGCGTCGAGCGCCGCACGCCCCGCCAGAGTCTGCGTTGCAATTGCCGGGAGCCTGGCCGGCACGTACAGTCCGCCGTCCGGCGCGATACCGTCCTGGAGCGCGCGTGACAGCGGCAGCTGCAGCCGCTCGTCGCGCGTGCTGCAGACATTCATTGCCGCTCCAAGACAAGTGCCCTTTCGCTGCCGATCGGCGCGATCCAATGGTCGCAGGCGAGGTCGTGGTCGGCGAAGGCCCGGACCATGGCCGCGCAGATCGCCTGCGATGGCGATTCCTCGCACCAGGCGAACAGGCTCGGGCCGGCGCCGGAAATCGAGCAGCCGAGCGCAGCTTGCTCGAGTGCGGCGCGCTTGACCTCTGCGAAGCCCGGAATAAGTTTCGCGCGCTGCGGCTCGATGATGACGTCCTCGAAAGCGGCGCGGATCAGCGCCAGGTCACTTGTGTAGCAGCCCGCCAGGAAGCCGGCCAGATTGGCGGTCTGCCAGACGACGTCGGACAGCGCAACCGTTGGCTTGAGGATCGCGCGGGCTTCGCGCGTGGACAGGTACAGCTGGGGGTGCACGAGCACGCAGCGAATGGCCGGTGGCACGGGAATCTGCTGGATCCGCGGATTGTCGATGCCGACCGTGAGCACCAGCCCTCCGAATAGCGCAGGGGCGATATTGTCGGCGTGCCGCGAGCCGCTTGCGACAGCCTCGCCCTGGATCGCGTGCTTCAGGAGTTCGAGTCGCGACAAGGGTTGGTCCAGCAGCTCATTGGCCGCGACGACCGCGGCGACGGCCGAGGCTGCCGAGCCCCCTAGCCCGGAACCGAGCGGTATGCCCTTGTCGATCGCGAGATCGATGCCGAATGGCAATGATAGCGATTC
>CAYZDW010000138.1:0-4914 GCA_964477175.1 uncultured Steroidobacteraceae bacterium
ATGAATGCAGTCACCCTGCCCGCCCTCACGCTGAGCGGCACCGATCTCGCAGCTGCGCTGCGCGCGGGCATTTGCCGCCTGATCTCGCGCGAGGAGTTCATCAACAAGATTAACGTGTTCCCGGTGCCGGACGGCGACACCGGCACGAATCTCGCGCTCACGATGCAAGCCGTGCTCGCTTCCCTGCGCAGCAACCCGGATCCACACGCCGGGCAGACGCTCACGCGCGTGGCGGATGCCGCGCTCGACGGCGCGCGCGGCAACTCAGGCGCGATCCTCGCGCAGTTCCTGCTGGGCCTCGGCGATCGCGCCGGCCATTTGCCCGAGCTGACGGCGGAAGGATTTGCGGATGCCGTCAGCGGCGGAGCGAGCTATGCGCGCGAATCGCTGGCCGAGCCGTGCGAGGGCACGATCCTGACGGTGCTGTCGGATTTCGCCGGCTCGGTCGCGAGTGAGGTCCGCGAACGCGGCGTGCGCGACTTTCCGTCCCTCTTCAGGGCGGCGCTCGCGACGGCGCAGCGTTCGCTCGAGGCGACGCGCGATCAGCTCGAGGCGCTGCGCCGCGCCAATGTGGTGGACGCAGGCGCCCTCGGTTTCGTCGAGCTGGTCGCCGGCATGTCGGATTACCTCGAGACCGGCGTGGTGCGGGACGACGACGCCCCGATCGAGCTGATCCACGACGAGGAGATGGCCGCCGGACAGGAGGAGGACCTCGAATACCGTTACTGCACCGAGTGCATGATCACAGGTGAAGCCATCGACCGGCGCAAGCTGCGCGAGGACGCCTCTGTCCTCGGTTCGAGCCTCGTCGTCGCCGGCACGCAGCGCAAGATCCGGCTGCACTTGCACCTCAACGAACCGCGGCGACTTTTCGAGCTTGCGGCGCGCTACGGCGAGGTCAGCGGCGAGAAGGCCGACGACATGCAGCGCCAGCAGGAGATGGCGCATCACGAGTCGCGTAGGCAGGTCGCCGTCGTCACCGACTCCGCTGCCGACCTGCCGGATTCGGTGCTGGAGGCGCTCGACATCCACATGGTGCCAGTGCGCGTGCACTTCGGCACGCACAGCTACCTCGACAAGATCAGCCTGTCACCCGAGCAGTTCTTCCGCGAACTCGCCACGAATCCGCTACATCCGAAGACCTCGCTGCCGCCGCCCGGCGATTTCCGGCGTGCCTTCGAATTCCTGGGCTCGCATTACAAGGCCGTCATCTATGTCGGCTTGACCGCGCGCGTGAGCGGAACTTTCCAGAGCGCCGAAACGGCCGCCGGCCGCGCGCGGACCCGGGCGCGCATTCTCACGATCGATTCAGAGACCGCGGCGCTGGGGCAGGGCCTGATCGTCATGCGCGCGGCGGAAGTCGCGGCCGCGGGCGGTGACGCCGAGGCCGTGCGCGAAGCCGCACTCGCGGCGCGCCGCAGGACCCGCACCTGGGGCTGTCTGGTCACGCTCGAGTACGCCGTGCGCGGCGGCCGCGTGCCGGGCTGGGTCAAGACCCTCGCGGACTTGCTGCGGCTCACGCCGATCCTGGCCGTGCGCGCCGACGGCAGCGTCGGGCTCGGCGGAATACTGTTCGGCCGCGCGAATCCCTATCGCCGCTTCGGCCGCTTCCTGCGGCGGCGGCTTGATCCCGGAAAGCACTGGCGCATCGGCATCGCGCATGCCAACACGCCGGATGGCGCTGCCCTCGTGCGCGAGGCCGTCGTCGCGGGCCTCGCGCAGACCGACGTCCTGCCGATCATTCCACTCGGTACGGCGCTCGGCGTGCACGGCGGGCCGGGTTGCGTGGTAGTCGCGGCGCAGGAGATGGACGCGCCGCCCAGCGCCGCGGCAATCGAAAGCTAGGCGCCGGCGCGCCGGCGGCCGCGCCACACCCAGACATAGATCGCCGCGTTGATCGCGAGCACCAGCGCGCCCAACAGCCACTGCAGCTCGCGCGTCAGCCCGACCGGATAGATCAACGACATCAGGTAATGGTTGATGAAGCCGCCGCGGAATCCCTCACCGCCGCCCTGCACGCGCAGCCAGTTCTCGAGCGGCGTCAGCGGGCAGATCCAGCCCGCGAACTCGATCAGAACGCCCCAGGCGACTGCCGGCAGGTGCAACCAGATGAGCCACCGGCGCCGCAGCACCAGGAGCCCGCCCAGCACCGCGAACAATATGAATGCGAGATGCAGGACGAGGGCCGCGTCAGCGAGGGCGCGATAGAGCATGATCTTTTCAGCCGCGTTACGGCCGCGCGGGCGGGCGGATCAGGGACCGGCTTTCCTCGCTCCAGCGCAGGTAGTCGCCTTCGAGGTGGAACAACCTGCTGAAACCGGCCTCCTTCAACGCCGCGAGCGCAATTGCCGAACGCCGCCCGCTGCGGCAGTACACGACGACGTCGCGCTCGCCCACCGGCCCGAGTTCCGCGATCCGCTCGCTGATTGCATCGTAGGGAATGTTGACCGCCCCGGGTATATGGCCCTCGTCGAACTCGCCGGCGCTGCGTACGTCGAGCACGAGCAGCTCCGTGTCGCCGGACTCCACGCGTTCACTCAGGGCCTGCGGCTCGATACTCGCCAGGTCATCGGCCCACGCCGCGCCCGCGAACGCCGGCGTCAGGATGACGAGCAGGGCCATGAGCCGCATCGGCTCAGCCCTCCAGGACGAAAGTGATCCGCATCCGGACCCGGTAGCCGCTGATCTTGCCCTTGTCGACCATCACTTCCTGGTCGGCGATCCACGCGCCGGTGATGTTCTTGAGCGTCTTGCTGGCCCGCTTGATGCCCACGCGAACGGCATCGCTGAAGCTCTTATCAGAGGTTGCGCTGATTTCACTGACTTTAGCGACGGTCATGGCGAACTCCTTTCGATCGGAAGCGGATCGGGCGCATCGGCGGATGATAACGCTTTGGCGGGAGATTCCGGGTCGCGGTTCAGCAGCAGGGTGGAAAACTCGGCAGACGGCGCCGCATCGCCCTGCTCCGCGAACCGGACCCGGACCGTCCGGTAGTGGTACGCGAACTCGACATCCGCCAGCAGGACTTTGAGTCTCGAGGCGGCTTCGGCGTCCCGCGCGGCCGCGATGATTTCCTGCGCGGGCAGAACCTCGCGCGAGGATCGCAGCAGCAGGTCCACTTCGAATCCGCCGGCGGGATTGCCGGTCGCGAGCAGCGTCAGGTCGTAACCGATCCGGAACGGGACCAGGTCGGCGGTCTCGACGCCCGGAAGCGTCGCGGCCGCGATCTCGCTCGCGCGCGCGAACACGGCCTCGCGATCCATGAGCTGCGCGGCTGCGGGAGCGGCGCAGACGATGGCGCAGAGCGCGAAGCCGGCCAGCCGCATTTCGGGTCCTCCACCCCGTCTTCGCCCGTTATCATGCACGCCTCAATGGCCTGGCGCAGCCCGTCGCGCCTGGAGATGCCCCATGTTCCGCATGCTTCGCAGCGCCCTCGTGAGCGGGCTCGTGGTCGTACTGCCGTTCGGCCTGACGTTGTGGCTGCTGTGGTGGTTCGGAAGTTCGACCGAGTCGCTCCTGCGGCAGGTCATCACGCTCGTGATCCCCGTCGAATACTACCGCCCGGGCATGGGCATCGCTGCCGCCGTCATGCTGGTGCTTGCGGCCGGCATCCTGGTGAATGCCCTGCTGGTGCGGAGGATCCTGGCGGCCTGGGAAAAGTTCCTCAACCACATCCCGGTGGTCAAAACCATCTACGGTGCTATCCGCGATTTCGTGAAGCTGCTGCCGGCGGGCGGCAAGCGACGCGACCTGCGTCGTGTCGTGCTCGCCCGCATCGGTGAAGCGCGGATCGTCGGCTTCGTCACCCGGGACGATGCATCGGAACTCGGCATCGTGGCGCCCGAAGATGGGCTGGTCGCCGTCTACTTTCCGATGAGCTACCAGATCGGCGGGTACACGGCGCTGCTGCCGCGCTCTGCGCTCAAGACGCTCGACATGCCGGTCGAGGCCGCGATGCGCCTGGTGCTGACCGGCGGCCTGTCCGGAGGCGCGGGTTAGTCCTTGTCGATCTTGGTGATCTTCGAGCCCTCGAACGTCAGGTTGTACATGAGCCCCTTGTTCGAGTAGATGAAGCCGATGATCGGCTTCTTGGATGTCTCGGTGTCGATCTGCCCGCCGGCACCCAAGGTCGCGATCGCGACGCTGCCGTCCACGCCCGCCTTCCAGCCCTCGCTCTTCTTGAACTTGTCGAGCTCGCGCTGGTTCATGAACAGGATCACCTGGCTTTTCTGCTGAAGGCCGAGCTGGAAACCGATCGAACCGGAGATGATGTTGTAGTACCCGGTGGTCCGGCCGCCGACCTGCAGCGCGCCCTCGCCGTACTCGCCGCCGATCACTATGCCGCCTTTGATGACCTTCGGGAAGACGAGCATCCCGGCGGCCTTGGCGGCCAGTTCCTTCGCTGCGCTCGAATGCTTGTAAAGCTCGTCGATGGCCTCGCGGACGTCGGCGTCGAGCTCCTCGCGCGAGCCGGCTCCCGCGGGCGCGGCGGCGAGAATCAGCAACGCAGCTGCGAGCAGCGGACGGACGAAGCGGATCATGATGTTCTCCTGCGGCGGGGTGCGGTTACATGATAACCGCGCGCAGGAATGAATCCGAGGTTCCCTAGGCGTAGGCGGCGCGCGGCCTGTTCTGCGAGTAGAGCAGCTCGACGTGGCGGATGCCGGAGGTGCAGCGCGCGACCCGCTTGACTGCCTGCACGAGACGCAGCAACAGGTTGTACTTGGCGCGCGGGCCACCCGCGGCGTAGGCCTCGGCGACGACCAAGTGCAGCACGGTGATGCGCTCGAAGCTGTCGCGCACGTAGAGGATTACGCCAACCGGCCGCGAAACCTTGCCCTCGCGTTCGATGGCGAACAGGCACTGTGCCTCGGACGGGCCGGCGACGCGTACGCGCAACGATTTTCCGTCGA
>CAYZDW010000139.1:0-3555 GCA_964477175.1 uncultured Steroidobacteraceae bacterium
CGACTCGACGCGCTCGCTGGTCAACGCCCAGCGCATCAGGCTGATGCGCGACGGTGCGGTTTTGCTGAACTTCGCGCGCGCCGCGATCGTCAACGAGGCGGATGTCCTCGCTGCGCTGGATTCCGGCAAGCTCGCCGCCTATGTCTGCGACTTCCCGACGCCGCAGTGCAAAGATCACGCGGGTGTCATCGCGCTGCCGCACCTTGGGGCATCCACCAGCGAGGCCGAGGAGAACAGCGCGATGATGGTGGCGGACACGCTGCGTGACTTCCTCGAAAACGGCAATATCCGGCATTCGGTGAATTTCCCGGAGGCCGCGCTGCCGCGCGTACCTGCGACGGCGCGCATTGCGATCGCGAACAGCAACGTCCCCAACATGGTGGGTCAGATCTCGACCTGCCTGGCGGAAGCCGGACTCAACATCGCCGACCTGCTCAACAAGTCGAAGGGCGAGGTCGCGTATACACTGATCGATATCGACGGGCAGGTGCCCGCGGGCCTGATCGAGCGCATCGCCGCCATCCAGGGCGTGCTGAGCGCAAGGGCCGTCTAGGAGGGCCGAGATGGCGAAACCAGGTGGTCGCAAGCCCCCGCGCAAGGTCGCCGAACGGCCGGACCTGGCCGGGATCCGCGGGAGCATCGACGCGATCGACGCGGAGTTGCACCGGCTTCTGAACGAGCGCGCGGGCTTCGCGCAGCAAGTCGGGATCTCGAAGCACGCTTCGGGCCGCACCGTCGACTACTATCGACCGGAACGCGAGGCCGAGGTCCTGCGAACGGCACTCAAGCGCAACAAGGGGCCGCTGCGGGACGAAGAGATCCTGCGGCTCTTCCGCGAGATCATGTCGGCCTGCCTCGCGCAGCAGGAACCGCTCAAGGTCGCGTTTCTGGGGCCGAAGGGCACTTTCACCCAGCAGGCGGTCTACAAGCAGTTCGGTCACTCGGTCCGCGCTCTGGCCTTGCCGACGATCGATGAGGTATTCCACGAGGTGGAATCCGGGGCGGCCGACTTCGGCGTCGTGCCGATCGAGAATTCGAGCGAAGGCACGGTCATGCACACGCTGGACCGGTTCCTGGTGTCGCCGCTGTCGATCTGCGGCGAGGTCGAGCTGCGCATCCACCAGTACCTGATGGGACGCATGAAATCGCTCGTGGCGGTCAAGCGGGTCTGCTCGCACCAGCAGTCGCTGGCGCAGTGCCGGGAATGGCTCGACAAGCACCTGCCCGAGGCCGAGCGCGTTGCGGTCAGCAGCAATGCCGAGGCCGCGCGCCGCGCGCGCGACGAGCAGCACACCGCCGCGATCGCGGGCGAAACCGCTGCCGAGATCTACGGCCTCGACGTGCTGGTCGCGAAAATCGAGGACCGGCCCGACAACACGACGCGCTTTCTCGTGATCGGTGCCAAGACCTTCCGGCCTAGCGGCGACGACAAGTCCACGGTCCTGGTGTCGGTGGCGCACACCGACGCCCCGGGGGCGCTCTACCGCCTGCTGGAGCCATTCGCGAAGAATGCGATCAGCCTGACTCGAATCGAGTCTCGGCCATCGCGGCGCAAGAAGTTGGATTGCGTGTTTTTCCTGGACCTCGAGGGCCACGTCGAGGATCCGAAAGTCGCGGCGGCGCTCGCGCAACTGAAGGAGCGCAGTTCCCTGTACCGCGTGCTCGGGTCCTATCCGCGGTCGATCCTCTGACGCCGATGGCGAATCGTTTCGAACAATTCGCCGCGCCGGGTGTCCGCCGGCTCGCGCCCTACGTTCCCGGCAAGCCGCCCGAGCAGCTCGAACGCGAGCTCGGCATCACCGACAGCATCAAGCTCGCGTCCAACGAGAATCCGCTGGGCCCGGGCCCATCCGCTCGCGCGGCGCTCGCGGCGGCATTGCCTGGGGTCGGCATGTATCCCGACGGCAGCGGCCATGTCCTGCGGTCGCGGATCGCGCAGAAGCACGGTGTCGGGATTGAACAGGTGACCCTCGGCAACGGCGCTAACGATGTGTTGGTGCTGCTGGCCGAGACTTTCCTGACGCCGGAACTCGAGGCTGTCTACTCGCAATACGCTTTTGCGGTCTATCCGATCGCCGTCCAGGCGTCGGGAGCGCAGGCGCGAGTCGCCGCTGCGAATCCGCCGGATCACCGGATGCCGCTCGGCCATGATCCCGCCGCGATTCAGAGAGCGATCGGGCCGAAAACGCGGATCGTCTTTCTCGCCAACCCCAACAATCCGACGGGCACCTGGCTCACCGAGCCCGAATTCGAAGCGCTGATCCGCGCCATCCCGCCCGAAGTCATCGTCGTGCTCGACGAGGCCTATCACGAGTATTCGGTCGAGGCGGGGGTGCCGGACGGCACGGCCTGGCTCACGCGCCATCCAAATCTGGTCGTGGCCCGCACCTTTTCCAAAGCCTACGGGCTCGCTGGCCTGCGCGTCGGATACACGTTGTCGCACCCTGACATCGCGGACCTGCTGAACCGCGTGCGCCAGCCCTTCAATGTGTCCGTCGTTGCGCTCGCCGCCGCCGCGGCCGCGCTCGATGATCGCGAGCACGTCGAGACGACACTCGCGCTCAACAGGCTGGGTCTTGCGCGACTCCGCGAAGGACTGACGGCGCTCGGCCTGTCGGTCCTGCCATCGGCCGCGAACTTCCTGCTCTGTGACCTGCGGCGGCCAGCAGCACCGGTCAACGACGCGCTGCTGCGCCGCGGCGTGATCGTCCGGCCGGTGGCCAACTACGGCCTGCCGAATCACCTGCGGATCTCCACGGGTACCGCGCAGCAGAACGAGCGCGTGCTGGCGGCCATGGCCGCTGCGCTTGCGGAAGGGGCGTGACCGGGCAGCCGGCAAGCTTCATCGCCGGCCCGGGCGGCCGGGTCGCGGGCGAGATCCGGGTGCCCGGCGACAAGTCGATCTCGCATCGCGCCGTGATGCTCGCTGCCATCGCGGAAGGCGTCACTGAAGTCAGCGGCTTTCTCGACGGAGAGGACTGTCTCGCGACGCTCGCGGCATTCGACGCGATGGGCGTGCGCGTCGAGCGCCCCGCGGCGGACCGGCTGACCATCCACGGCGCCGGACCGCGCGGCCTGAATGCGCCATCGGCGGCACTCGATCTCGGCAATTCCGGTACCGGCCTGCGACTGCTGGCCGGCCTGCTGTGCGGCCAGGACTTCGATTCGGTGCTGATAGGCGATCGCTCCCTCATGCGCAGGCCGATGGAGCGCGTCGCGACGCCGCTGCGACGCATGGGCGCAGGGGTCCGCACGCAGGACGGTCGGCCGCCACTCGAGATCACCGGCAGGCGTGCCTTGCATGGCTGTGCTCATTCTCTCGACCTGCCGAGCGCCCAGGTGAAATCGGCGATCCTGCTCGCGGGGCTTTACGCCCGAGGACGCACCGCGGTCAGCGAGCCGGCGCTGACGCGCGATCACACCGAACGAATGCTCGCCGCTTTCGGCGTGCCCGTACAGCGCGATGGCGCGACGGTGTCGCTCAATGGTCCGGCGACGCTCACGGCTGCCCGCATCGAGGTGCCGGGCGATTTCTCCTCGGCCGCGTTTTTTATC
>CAYZDW010000140.1:0-3194 GCA_964477175.1 uncultured Steroidobacteraceae bacterium
GCGAGCCCGGCCTCGTCGAAGCTGCAGTCGTGATCGAACATCCGGCGCAGCCAGCGGTGCAGCGGCTCCGCGAGGCGGATGCTGTGGCGGATCTCCGCCGTGCGCGAGGCGCCGCGCAGCGTGTGGCAGGCGCGGTAGAGATCCTCGGTCACACCATGCGTGCCCGGCGCGAGCCATGCGTGGCGCAGGTAGGCGCGGATCACCTCGAGGTGACTCTGCACCTCCTTCTGGTAGATCTCCTGCAGCGAGGAGTCGCCGCCTTCGGCATAGGCCGCGGGTCGTCCCAGCCAGGCGTCGTCGGCTGCTGCTGCAGGCGCGATCGGCAGTACAGCAGTCGGCTCGCCTTCGGGCGGCACGGCCGCGGCTGTCGGCGCCGGTGGCGTACCGACCTGCGGCACCGTGGCCAGCTGCCGCGACATCGCATCGTCGTCGAGCCGGGCGATGACCTGGGTCGGTTCCTCGGCCGGCGTCGACCGCCCCGCATCGCGTGCCGCCGGAATCGGTAGCGCCTGGCCGACGGCATGCGCATCCGCGCGCGCCGTGACCGCCCCGACTCCCTCCACCGGCGCGGATCGCCCTTCGAATTCGGCGACCAGTGCCGGAAGCATGGCGACCGCGTCGCGCAGCGTCGCCAGCATGCCTGCCGACCGCTCCAGCGTGCCTTCGATGACGCGGTTCAGCAGATTCTCGATCGACCATGCGAAATCGCCGATTCGCCTGGCGCCGACCATGCGTCCACTGCCCTTCAACGTGTGGAACGCGCGGCGCACGCGGGTCAGCGATTCACGGTCCGACGGGTTCTCCTCCCACAGCGGGAACAGGCGGCCGATCGTCGCCATCTCCTCGCCGGCCTCCTCGATGAAAAGCGCGATCAGTTCCGGATCGACAGCCGCCCGCGGCGCAGCCGCGGCCGCTGGCGCCGGTTTCGGTGCCGGTGCCGCTACGGAAATCGGTGCGGGCGCGCCGCCGGCGATTGTCTGGTCGAGCGCCGCCAGGCAGCGCTCCGCGCTGTCCAGCATGTACCAGGGATCGCCGCGCCCCGCTTGCAGCGTCTCCATGTAGTACTCGATGCCGACGATGGCGTCCGCCAGCCGATCGATGAATTCCTCGCTGCGCGGCCTTGCGCCGGGACCCAGGATCGCCGCTACGTGCTCGCCGACGCGCCGCATGACCTCCATCGCGCGGTTGCGGCCGAGCAGCAGCAGGCCTGCCGTGATGCCGCGCGCGAGCGCGGGCGCAGCGTCTGTGCTCACCGGGTCGGCAATCGGATCGAGCGACTGGCCCACCAGTTCCTTGATGCGCGCGAGATTCACGATGCACTCGCGCAGCACGGCTTCGGTGACCTGGCGGAAGTCAGGGTCAGTCTCTGCGCCGGGGGCCGGCGCGCCTGGCGGCATGATCAGGCGCACGAGCGCATCGTCGAGGCCGTCCTCGATCCCGATCAGCGTGGCGGCGATGTCGATCAGCTTGTCCTGCTCGGTCGGCGCGCGGCGGCCGATGATGTCGGTCAGGCGCGCGAGTTCGCCTTGGACCAGCTCGCGCATCGAACCGAGACCGAGCACCGCGAGCGTGTCACCGATCTTCTTGAGCAGCTCGACCTGCGGCGCGAGTTCCTCGGGCGGACCACCCTTGCGGGTGTAGAGATCGAGCGCATCCTTGATGCGGCCCAGGTCCTCCTTGATCGCGGCCGCGACGGTGCGCATCAGGCGCACCGAGGGCGCCGACAGCGATTCGCGCTCCTGCTCGACGGACTCGTCGACCGGCAGCAATTCATTCAGACGGAAAGAACTGCGCACCGCCTCGATGCGCTCGTTGCGCGTCTCGGCGCGCGCAACGTAGAACAGCAGGTTGTTCAGCAGTTCGATCGGCGGGCGCTCGGCGTAGGCGGGTTCGCCGAGCTCGTAGACGCGCCGGAGTTCGCGGTCCGCATGGCCGAGCAGGCGCTTGACCGTCACGCTGGCCTGGAGGCCGCCGGCGCGCAGCGCATCGAGCAGCGCACCGGTCACCCACCAGAGCTGGTAGACCGCGACGGTGGTTGCGCTCGCCTCCATGCGCGCGGCGATTTCTGACAGTGCGTTGAGCCCGGCGTCCGCGCCTTCGCCGCGGATCAGCGCGAGCAGCCCGGCCTGGAATTTCGGCCGCAGGCGCCGAGCCCACTGCGGCACCGACAACTTTGGCTCGCCGGAGCGGGGCTTGCGGGTCGCCGGCGCCTTTTCCGAGCTCAGATTCAGCGAAAGCAGCGTCCCTTCGGACAGCAGCGATGCGCCGCGCACGGCGCGCAGGTCATTGAGGAGTGGCAGCAGCACGAGTGCCATGTCGCGGCCGCCGCCCAGTACGCGCTCGAGATAGGTGGGCAGCTGGACGCACGAGCGCATCAGCGCGTCAAGGCCATCGACGAGTTGTCGGGCGTCGGTCGAGCTTTCCGCCAGCCACCGCGCCGTGTGCTCCATCTCCTCCGCGAGCAACGCCGCGCCGTAGACTTCGACGACACGCAGCACGCCCCGCGCGCCATGCAGCAGATCGGCCGCCTGCGCAATCGGGGTCTTGTCGCCGGGTGTCTCGGCGGCGGCCTCGAGCGCGATGCGAACCTCGTTCAGGGTCGCCGCGAGCTCGCGAGCGACCAAATGCAGGGCCTGCTCGTTGACCGATGGGAAGTCTGCCACGCCCGCTCAGCCTCCCGCGCCCGCGATGCGCCTGGACTGAGCGTCGCCTGGCTCGGCGGCCGTGGGCGCCGCCGCGCGTCGCCCTGCGGCCGGAAGTTCCTGCGGCAACCGGAAGCCGGCCGCCGACTTGCGCAGCTGCGCCGACAGCTCGGCGAGGCGGCCGATCGCGTGCGAAGTCGCACTCGTGTTGTCAGCGGTCTGCTGGCTGATCTCCCTGAGCACCTGCATGGTCCGCGAGATGTGCGCCGAAGTCGCGGCCTGTTGGCGCGCGCTCGCGGAGATGTTTTGCACCAGCTGGGCGATCTGGTTCGAGACGTCCTCTATCTCGCCGAGTGCGGCGCCCGCGTTTTCGGCGAGCAGCGCACCGCCGACCACGTCCGTTGTCGTGCGCTCCATCGACACCACGGCCTCGTTGGTGTCGGTCTGGATCGTGCGGACCAAAACTTCGATCTGCCGGGTCGCGTGGCCGGCGCGCTCTGCGAGTCGCTGTACCTCGTCGGCGACCACGGCGAAGCCGCGTCCCGATTCCCC
>CAYZDW010000141.1:0-6088 GCA_964477175.1 uncultured Steroidobacteraceae bacterium
GCTCGAGCCGCGCAAGGCGCGGATACGTGTAGGCGATCTGCTCGCGATGCAATCGGGCCTCAGCTGCGGATTCAAGCGTGGCGAGCCAGAGCTCAAAGCGATGACCAAGCGCAAGGACTGGGTCGCCTATGCATTGAGTCTCCCCATGGTTGCCGAACCGGGACAGCGTTTCGGTTACTGCAGCCCCGGTTTTCACGTGATGTCGGCCGCGCTCACGACGGCGACCAAGATCAGCGCGCTCGAGTATGCGCGCATCCATCTCTTTGGGCCGTTAGGCATTCAGGATGTGTATTGGCCGGCGGATCCGATGGGCGTCAACCACGGCTGGGGAGACCTTCAGCTTCGGCCTCGAGACATGGCGAAGATCGGCCTACTGATGCTCCGGGATGGCCAATGGGAGGATCGGCGGGTTGTCTCCAAGTCATGGATTGACAGCTCGCTCGCTGTACGCGCACGGGTGAGCGAGAACGAAGATTACGGACTCGGCTGGTGGTTGTCCCGACGCGTGCCCACGCTCTTCGAGGCGAACGGTCGCGGAGGGCAGCGGATCACCATAGTGCCCGACAAGAACATCGTGGTCATCATGACTGGTGGCGGATTCGAGCCGGGCGACATCGGCAGCTACTTACTGACCGCTGTGCGCGCAGACACTGCGCTGCGCGAAGACTCCACGGGGCAGGCGAGACTTGTGGAAGCACTCCGCTCGATTTCGACGCCTCCAAAGCCGCATGCGCTCCTACCATCGGCGATGGCGAAGCAAGTCTCACACCGGCTGTACCGCTTGGAGGAGAATCCACTGGGCATCCGCTTGTTCTCCATCGAGTTCTCAGATTCCGCCGAGGCGGTACTCCGGTTGCGACTTGCAGATGGTACAGAGTTAGTGCAGCCCTTGGGACTGGACGGTGTGTATCGTGTTGTATCCGATAAGAACGGGGCCGCGTCGGCCGGACGTGGCGAATGGCTGCCCGACGGGCGATTCCGCACAGAGTTCAATCGCCTAGCGCGCATAAATCGCTACATTTTCGACGCTGAGTTTCGTGGTGATAGCGTCCGTATCGTCGTATCAGAACCAACGGAGCTCGGCACGTTCAACCTCCGAGGAAGGACCCGATCAGCGGCGCGACGGTGAGAGGTTGCGTGGGGCGTGAGCCAGAATCCTGCCGTCTAACCAGGGCATTAAGCTGGCGGCGCGCCGACTGCGCGCCGCCGCTGATCGCGAGCGTTGAAGCTATCTACCCGCCTGCAACGTCACTTTCATCCACTTCGCCTGCGACGCGAACTTGAGATAACCCTGCAGGTCCGACAGCTGTTCGATCTCGGAGGGCAGTACGGCCATGGGAATTGCTCATGTGGCGCACGAACGGTCGCTGTCGAGCGCGGTGCAAATGCCCGCGGAGGGTGCGACAGCCACCGTTAGCGGTTTGTCGGCGTGGACGGCTCAGCCCGGAGATTGCCCCGTAGACGGCAGAGGTCGCGCGGCAGGTTTTTTGCTGCGCTCTGAGGTGGCGAAGCGCGGGGCGGCCGCGCGGCGTGGCGCCTAGTGTCCTGCTATCCGAATGCGCAGCGCCCTCCGGAGTGCTGGAACGGCAGCTTCACGTCGGGTAGCAGATGTTCGACAGTGCCGAGCAGTTGAGCGATCGGATGGCGTGCGACCCGCTGAGAATTCCGCCGCACGGCGAGCCGCCTGCACGAGATGCAGAGCCGCGAGTATCTCGCCAGGCCGCACCGGCCCTGATGCCGGCGCGCCTTCAGTGGTCAGCCGGGCGCGGTTCGCCCATTCGATAGACGGCGATGATTTGATGGCTCACGGTGTCGCGCAGCACATTGAACCACTGGCCGCAACCGAAGCTGTGGCACCAGCGCTCGGCATGCGCGCCTTTGGGATTCGAGCGGAAGAACAGGTACGCCGACCATGCCTCGTCGCCGCAGTCCGCCGGCGGCCGCCCGATATGTGACTCGCCGCCGTAGCTGAACTCCGGCTCGTCGCGCGTTCCGCACCAGGGGCACTCGATCCGCAGCATTCCAGTATCCTACCCAGGATATCCGATGCGGCGCTATTCCTTCCCCACCCTCGCCCTGCACGCCCTGCGCGGACACAAGCGCTGGCCGCGCGTGTTGCAGAGCGCCGACCCGAGGCCGTCGTACGACGCGGTGATCGTCGGCGGTGGCGGCCACGGGCTGGCGACGGCCTATTTTCTCGCGAAGGAGCACGGCATGCGCCGTATCGCCGTGCTCGAGCGAGGCGTCGTCGGCCAGGGCAACTCCGGCCGCAACACGCAGGTCATCCGCTCCGATTACTTCCACCTGGTGAGCTCGAGATTTTTCGAGCGCTCGCTACAGCTCTACGAAGGCCTGAGCCGCGAACTCAACTACAACGTGATGCTGAGCCAACGCGGCAAGATCAACCTGGCGCACAGCCTGCACGAACTGGAGATACTGCGACGCGCGACGAACGCGATCCGGTTGAATGGCGTCGATTCGGAAATGCTGTCGGTGGAAGACCTGCACCGGATCGAGCCGGCACTTAACACGGCCTGCCGCTTCCCGGTTGAAGGCGGTTCCGTGCAATGGCGCGGCGGCATTTCGCGCCACGACGCGGTGGTCTGGGCGTTCGCGCGCGCCGCAGGCCAGCTCGGTGTCGACATCGTGCAAGGCTGCGAGGTCACGGGCTTTTGCATCGAGAATGGCCGGGTCACCGGCGTCGAGACGAATCGCGGCCACATCGCCACACCTCGCGTCTGCATCGCGGTCGCCGGGCATTCGACCGAACTGGCGCGCAAGGCGGGCATCTTGCTCCCGATCAACAGCCTGGCGTTGCAGGCCATGGTCACCGAGCCGGTCAAGCCGTTGCTGAACACGGTGATGTTCTCGAGCGCGATCCACGTCTATGTCAGCCAGTCCGACCGCGGCGAGATCGTCATCGGCGGCGGCGCCGACAGCTATCATTCGTATGCCCAGCGCGGCGGATTGCCCGTCATGGAGGCGAACGCGCAGGCGGCCGTCGAACTGTTTCCATCCCTCGGCCGCCTGCGAGTCATGCGCCAGTGGGCCGGCATCGTCGACATCTCGCCGGACACAAGCCCGGTGATGGGCCTGACGCCCGTGCCGGGGCTCTACCTCAGCGCCGGCTGGGGCACCGGCGGCTACAAGGCGATTCCCGCGGGCGGCGAAACCATGGCCTGGACGATTGCGAACGATTGGCCGCACGAGCTGATCACGGCTTTCGGCCTCGATCGATTCGCGTCCGGGGCACTCGTCGATGAAGGCGCGGCATCCGGTGTGGCGCACTGATGACCCCGCGAACGAAAATCACGAGTGGTGCCGGCTATCGGCTCGCTGAGGGCGGCCGCATCGATCGCGCGCGCCCGCTGTCCTTCCGCTGGAATGGCACGAGTCTCCCCGCCTTCGCCGGCGATACGGTCGCCTCGGCGCTGCTGGCCAACGGCGTGCGCGTCATCGGGCGCAGCCTGAAGTTCCACCGTCCGCGCGGCATCCTGGCCGCAGGTGTCGAGGAGCCGAATGCACTCGTGACGATCGGCGCTGGTGCGGCGATCGAACCCTCCGCCTACGCGACGATGGTGCCGGTGCACGATGGGCTCGAAGTGCGTGCGCAGAACGGCTGGCCGAGCGTCGAGTTCGACCTGGGCCGGACCTTCGATGTGCTGTCACCATTGTTTCCGGCCGGCTTCTACAACAAGACCTTCATCTGGCCGTCGTGGCATTTCTACGAGCCGTTGATCCGCAGGCTTGCCGGTCTGGGCCCGGCACCAAGGTTGCCCGATCCCGCGCGTTACGAGGCGGTCAATGCACACTGCGACCTGCTCGTCGTCGGCGGCGGGCCGGCAGGGCTCTTCGCCGCGCTCGCAGCAGCACGCGCCGGCATCAGCGTGATCCTCACGGAGCAGGACTTCGAATGTGGCGGCCAGCTCCTCGGCTCAACGGCAACGATCGATGGCTGGCCCGCGATGAACTGGGTCGAGCGCAGCATTGCCGAGCTCCGGACCCTTACCAATGTCACGCTGCTGACGGCCACGACCACCTTCGGGTTGTATGACCACGGCACGGCGGGCCTGCTGCAGCGGCTGGATCTCGATCGCCCCGACCCGTCCGTGCGCCAGCGCTACTGGCGGGTGCGCGCTCGGCAGACGCTGCTCGCGACCGGGGCGATCGAACAGCCACTCATCTTCGAGTACAACGATCTGCCGGGCATCATGCTGGCGAGCGCGGTGCGTCAGCATGCGATTCGCTACGCGGCGGCCGCCGGCCGTCGCGTCGTGTTCGCGACCAACAACGACTCGGCGTATCTCGCCGCACTCGACCTGGCCGCTGCCGGCGTCAACGTGCCGCTGCTGGTCGATAGCCGCCCCGTCCTGCCCGCGACGCTCGCGCGAGCGCTCGAGGCGCGCGGCATCGAGGTTTGTGCCGGCTCGGTCGTGCTGACGGCTTCCGGCGGCAAGTCGCTCCGCAGCCTGCGGATCGCGACGCTCACCCGGAACGGCCAGGCGACGGACAAACGTGAAGTCCGCTGCGACGCCCTCGGCATGTCCGGCGGCTGGGCACCGACCGTGCACCTGTACTCGCAGGCGCGTGGACAGCTCGATTTCGACGAGGCTGGCCAGTGCTTCGCGCCGCGCGCCGGTACGGCACCGCTGCTGTGTGCCGGATCGGTGACCGGTACGGTCACACTCGCCGACACCCTGGCAAGTGCAGCGGGTGCCGTGAATCTCGCACTCTCACAGTCCGGCAGCCGGCAGCCGAATTTGATCCTGCTGCCGGTCATCGACGAACCGCCGGTTCGCACGATGACGGGCGCCGTCCGGCGCACGCCGTTCGGACGCACGCGCCGCCAATGGCTGGACTGGCAGCACGATGTCACCGTCGCCGACGTCGAACTGGCGTTGTCCGAAGGTTTCGACAGCATCGAGCACCTGAAGCGCTACACGACCGCTGGCATGTCGATCGACCAGGGCAAGACCAGCAACCTCAACACGCTGCTGACCGTCGCGGAATTCGGAGGCAGAAACGCCGGCGAGACCGGCACGACGACTTACCGGCCGCCCTACACGCCGGTCACGCTCGGCGCGCTCGCGGCGCGGCAGACCGGGGACCGCTATGCGCCGCGCCGCCTGCTGCCCGCCCATGCCGAGCACGAAGCGCTGCGCGCGCATTGGTGGGAGGCCGGTGGCTGGTTGCGTCCGGCCTGCTACCCGCGACCCGGCGAGGCTGTGCCCGATGCGATCCGCCGCGAGGCACTCGCGGTACGGAACGCCGTCGGCATCTACGATGCCTCGCCGCTCGGCAAGATCGAGGTCAGCGGGCGCGATGCGGCGCGTTTTCTCGACCGCTTCTACATCAACAACCTCATGACACTCGAGGCGGGCCGGACTCGCTACGGCCTGATGCTCAACGAAAGCGGCGTCATCATCGACGATGGCACGATTGCCAGGCTCGATGCCGATCGCTACCTGGTCACGACGACCAGCGGCGGCGCCGATCGCATTGCGCGCTGGCTCGAGGAGTGGCGCCAGTGCGAGTGGCCGGATCTGGAGGTATTCACGACGCCGGTCACGACCCAGTGGGCGACCATGGCGGTCTCGGGCCCGCGTGCCCGCGACCTGCTCGCGCGGCTGCAAACGGATATTGCGATCGATCGCGATGCCTTTCCGCACCTGCATGTCCGCGAGGGCCGGCTCGCGGGCGTGCCGGCCCGAATTTATCGCGTGAGCTTCTCGGGCGAGCTCGGTTACGAGGTCAACGTGCCGGCGAGCTGTGGCGCGGCGCTGTGGCGCGCGCTCGCATCCGCCGGCGCCGATCTCGGGGTCACGCCCTATGGTATCGAGACGCTGCTGCTGCTGCGGCTCGAAAAGGGCTTCCTGCACGTCGGCGTCGACACCGACGGCACGACCTCGCCCGCCGACGTCGGCTGGGGCGAAGTCGCGCTCAGGAAAAAGGCCGACTTCATCGGCAAGCGGTCGCTCATGCGCGCCGATAATCGGCGTGCCGACCGGCTGCAGCTCGTCGGCCTCGCGGCGGACGATCCGCAGGTGCTGGTCTCGGGTGCGCATCTGCGCCTGCCGGGCACGACGGA
>CAYZDW010000142.1:0-17586 GCA_964477175.1 uncultured Steroidobacteraceae bacterium
CGCGATCTTTAAGTGCTGGCATGCCAGATCGTCGAGCGCATGATGAGCACACAGAAAGTGATAGAGCCGCATGACGTGTCGTCTAACTACAATTGGGAGGCCTAAATGATTGCGAATATTCGATCATTTGGGTTCGTATAACACTATTCGCCCAACTTCGGTAAGTGCTCCACAGCCCGCGCCGGCCGGCGCGGTTTGCTGCGCCGCACAACCGCCCTAGGCGCAAATGCGTATCGCAGGCGGGATCCATTCAGCTTCCGGAACTGCGATCGGGAATCTGCCCGTCGCGCGCATGCGCAAGAGCTGCTCGCGTTCACGGGCCGCGTTGGCGCGAACATCCGCCAGCAGCGCCCGGAAATCCTCCCGCGCCGTCAACGAATCGAATACCGGCTCGTGCTCGAGCAGAATTGGCCATAAGTGACTCAGGACGCCGAGTTGGGCCTGGCGTTGCAACGTCGCGATGGCGTCCTTTGGTTTGCCGAGCAGGGCAAATGCGAGGGTCCGGCTGTCATTGAGCCAGATCTCCCCGCGGCCGTATCGGCCGATCTGCATGTCAGTATCGGCCAGCAACTCATCGAGCAAGGCTTGCGCCTTGTCGCGCTGGCGGGAAGCCATCAGCATGTCGGCAAGGCCGGCGACGCCGAGTCCCTGGTCGAGCTGTCCTTGCAGCAACGGCTCGTCGCCGTCCCAGGCTACCGAGGCCCATTCTTCGAGGGTCTGGATGGCGCGCTTGTAATCGCCTGTCACGCGCGCGTGCCTGCGGATCGCGAGCGCAAGGTGGGGCTCGATCTGGGGATACGTCGGTCCCGCGGCGATCATCGCGTAGGCTGCCTCGCCGGCCTTGCGCCAGTCCTTCCGGAACAAGTGCAGCCACAGCCATCCGTAAGCCGGGTTATCCGCGACGTGGCGAAACGCTGCTTCCGCGGCGGCGGATTCGTCGACTGAGAGATAGCTGGCCGCCAGCTGCCGCCAGGCAGGCTCGTTTCCGGGATCGAGTGCCACCGCCTGCAGGAATTGAATGGCCTGTGCGTTATCGCCGCGACCGTAGTGCAGGTAGGTGGCCTTGATCACATCCAGGCGCGGCTCCAGCGGATCGAGCCTGCGCGCCTTCTCGATCATCTCGAGCGCTTCGCGGCGGCGGACGACGCTCTGGAACAGCACCGTCGCCAGTCCCTCGTAGCCGCGTGAATAGCTAGGCGCAAGCTCGAGGCCGCGCCGGAAATCGGCGTCCGCGCCGGCCACGTCGAAATACACTTTGAGATAGCCTCGCTCCACGTACGCCTCGTCGAGTAATTGCATCGCGTTGTCGATTGCCGCCGGGAAGCTCTCTTGCGGATCGCTGGCAGGATTCTGCTCGGCCAGCGCGACCAGGGCCCGGGCCAGCAGCACGTAGGCCGCGGCGAACTTCGGGTCCTGCCGTATCGCCGCGGTCAACGAGTCGATCGCTGCGGGCAACTCGGCCACGCGCACGCTCGCGAGCAACGCCCGGCTACGCAGGAAAGCCATATAACCTTCGTAGCTCGTGGTGCCAACGCGGCCGGGTCCCGCGGCGGCGTCGCTGCGCGCATCGAGCGTCAATTGCATCGCCCGCGCCACCTCGAGCGCGATCTCGTCCTGAACGGCAAAAACATCCTGCGGTGCGCGGTCGAACTGCATGGACCAAACGCTCGCGCCGGTGTCCGCATGGACGAGGCTCGACGTGACGCGCAGCCGGTCTCCCGCAGTCTGCACGCTACCTTCGAGCAGGTAGCGCACGTTGAGCTTGCGCCCGATGACGCGCAAGTCCTCGCGGCGGCCCTGGAATGCAAACGAGGAGCCGCGGGCGATCACCGTCAGTCCCGGCAGCCGCGCGAGCTGGTGCAACACGGTTTCCGGAATCCCCTGCGCCAGGATGTCGGTCCCGGCTGAGCCGCCGCGATCCTCGAAAGCGAGCACGGCGACACTGCGCGGCGGCAACTCGGTCGCTGCGAGTGAGGGCTCGACGGGCGGGGCCGCGGGAGCCTCGCGCACTTGCCACCCTCGGACGTACCAGCCGTACGCGAAGAGCGCGGCGACGAGCGCAGTGACACCTACTGCGGTTCGGCGCACAGGGCGCGACGCCATGCGCGCGAAGAATCCCGAGAGCCTCCCCGCGATACCGGGAAGCTCGGCGGGCAGCACCTCGAACGTCCTGACGGGCTCGGCAACATTCTTGACGTGGCGCGCGCCGGCATCGATGAACCGCGCCGGGAGCTTGTTCCTGACCTGATCGTAGACCGAGCCCGAGATCAGCACGCCGCCCGGCTTCGCGAGCGACTGCAGTCGTGCGGCGACGTTGACGGCATCGCCAAAGGCGGTACCGTTCTCCTCGATGACATCGCCTAGATTGACGCCGATACGCAGGTGCATGCGCCGCTCGGCAACTTTACCTATGCCGAGGACCTCAATGAGGTGAAGGCCTACGGTGGTGCCATCAGCGTGGTTCGCACGGCGGAACAGACGGACCTCGCGCGGTTTGCGACAGAGGCTCCGCCCCGCTTCTGGCCGCGCAACCTGCGCCGGTTCATCAGCGACAGCCGCAGCGTCGTCGAAAACTCACGGCTGATGGCCTTGCTGTGGATCACGCAGGCGGACGCGATTGAGGCGTGCTTCGAGTCGAAGTACTTCTACGAGTTCTGGCGCCCGCAAAGCGCGATACCGCTGGCCGATACCGACGGCAACCCCGCAACGGTCGCGGATCCGGCCTGGACGCCGGTCGTTCCGACGCCCAATCACCCGGAATACCCGGCGGCACACTCCTGTAACTCAGGAGCGGTGGGCGCAGTACTGGAAAAGCACTTCGGTACCGGAAAGATCGACTTCGTGCTCGACGGCACGGTGCCGGGTCTGATGCATCCGGTTCGCGAGTACCATTCCACCGAGGACATGGTGAAGGATTTGAGTCTCGCGCGAATCTACGGCGGGATGCACTACCGCACCTCCACTGTGCACGGCGCGGTGCTCGGTAAGAGGGTCGCGAAGTGGGTCAGCAAGAACTACTTCAGGCCGAAGAAGGTCAAGTAACCGAAGTAGCTCGATCAGGCTGAGTGGCGCCGGGTGCGAGGGCACCCGGCGCCTCAAAGCGAAAGTAGTTGAATTGCTGTTCTGCCCGCCAGGGCGTGACGTGCGTTTCATGGCGCGTTTCGCGGAGCTGAAATTCCGCGCCCAGCTCGGCAGCGATGGAATGTTCGTCATAGCGCACGACATCGAGGCCGCTGCACTTCGGTGGGCCATCCGGCGCGAACGTGGAGATGATGACAGTGCCGCCGGGCAGCAGGGTCCGCCGGAGTGTCGCCACGTAACCGCGACGGTCCACGGCATCCGTCAGGAAGTGGAAAACGGCGCGGTCGTGCCACAGGCCGAAACGGTGCGGTGGCTCGAAAGACGTGACGTCGGCCTCGAACCATTCGACCGCATCAGCACTTTTGCCGAGGCGCGAGCGGCTCAGACTCAATGCCGCGGCCGAAATGTCGAGCACGGCAAGCTGCGTGTAGCCATTGTCGAGTAGAAAATCGACCAGCAAGGAAGCGCCACCGCCGACATCGATAATGCCGGCATCCTTGCGCGCACCCGTTGCGAGGATGAGCGCCAGCGACAGGTCAGGCCGGCGCTGATACCAGCTGACGTCCTGCGACGACTTCGTCTGGTAGACCCGATCCCAGTGTTGCTGTCGATTCATCCCTTCAGGATCCAACGCGGCGCAAATGATTCCTGCTGTAAACCTCGAAAGGCTTCCCGGGAGGTGCCAGCTCGAATATCTCGATGAACTCGTCGGTACCCAGGATCTCGTAAGTCTCGCGCGCCCGCCACTCATTGCTGAAGTTCTCGAAAATCTCGCTCTCGAAAACCACGCGGGTCGCGGTCGCCGACGCGGGACTGAACACGTATTGGTTCACGAAACCCTCAACGTGGAACTGGCGAAGCACGATGAGCTTTCTCGCATTGTCGTAGCTCAGCAGGCCCAGATGCTCGTGTACTTCGCCGTTCGGGTTCCTCTCCTGCGGAGGATACGTAGAGGTGCTGGTCTCATGAATGAAGCGTTGATTCAGCACGAACTCGTACCGCCGGGTCAGCGTGCCTTCGCCGGCCTGCCCAGCGGCGGTGCCGGTCCATTCCCCAAGCAGGAATCGCACGGGCGCCAATGGATCCGAGGCGGGACTGTGCGCATTGCCGCTTGCAGCCAGGCACGACACGGCAATCAAGAGCAGCCATCGCAGCAACTTCATGAAACCCACCTCCTGTGGCCGGGCCAGTCTAGCGCGCCCCCACATCCCCTTCCGGTACAATCCCGCCCGATGCCCCTATCCGTCGTCATCCTGGCCGCCGGCCAGGGAGAGCGTATGGCGAGCGACCTGCCCAAGGTCCTGCAACCGCTCGCGGGCCGGCCACTGCTGGCCCATGTCATCGACACGGCGCGCACGCTAAATCCTGCCGCGATCCTCGTCGTCTACGGCCATGGCGGTGAACGCGTCCGCGAAACCATCCCGGGCAACGGCATTCGCTGGGTGCTGCAGGCGGAGCAGCTCGGCACCGGGCATGCCGTGCTGCAAGCCATGCCGGCGATTCCCGACGATCACATCGTGCTCGTGCTCTACGGCGACGTGCCGCTCGTGCGCGCCGCGACGCTTTCCGACCTTGTTCAGCGTGCCGGCCCGTCGTCGATCGCGCTCTTGACGGCGGTGCTGCCGGATCCGGCCGGCTATGGCCGCGTGATTCGCGACACGACCGGCCGGGTGGCGCGTATCGTCGAGCACAAGGACGCCAACCGGAAAGAGTTGGCCGTGGCCGAAATCAACACGGGCCTGCTGGCTGCCCCGGCCGGGCCTTTGCGCCGCTGGCTCTCGGCGCTTGGGCGCGACAACACCCAGGGCGAGTACTATCTGCCTGACTGCATCGTCGCCGCGGTGCGCGACGGGTTCTCGGTCGAGGCCGTCGTCGCGGCATCGGCCACGGAGGTGCTGGGCGTGAATGACAAGCTGCAGCTCGCGGAGGTCGAGGCCGCGCATCGCCGCGAGCGTGCCGCAGAACTGATGCGCGCCGGCGTGACGATCGTGGATCCCGCGCGCGTCGACATCCGCGGCGAAATCTCTTGCGGCCGCGACGTCGTGCTGGACATCAACGTGATCCTCGAAGGCAAGGTGCGGCTCGGCGACCGCGTGCGCATCGGGCCAAACTGCCTGTTGCGCGACTGCGAGGTCGGTGCCGGCACGGTCATCAACGCGAACTGCGTACTGGAGGGGAGCTCGATGGGCGCGAACTGCGTGATCGGGCCTTTCGCGCGCATGCGGCCGGGTAATCGCCTGGCCGATGGCGTGCACATCGGAAATTTCGTGGAGCTCAAGAACAGCGCGATCGGCGCCGGCAGCAAGGCGAACCACCTGAGCTACGTCGGCGACACGGACATGGGCGCCAAGGTCAACGTCGGCGCGGGTACGGTCACCTGCAACTACGACGGCGCGAACAAGCACCGCACGACGATCGGTGACCGCGTCTTCATCGGTTCCGGAACGATGCTGGTCGCGCCGGTCACCGTGGGAGAGGACGCGACCATCGGCGCCGGCTCGACGATCACGAAGCCTGCTCCGCCAGGGAAGTTGACACTGGAACGCAGCCGGCAGCAGACTCTGGCGAGCTGGAAACGTCCAGCCAAGAAGCCCGGTTAGCCACTGCGGGATGAAACCCGAAGCAGAGCAGGCATCGAAGGATTCCGAAGCCACGCTAGAGTTGCGCGAGGGCTATCTGCATGCCCGGCTCGTACCGGGATTCGAGATTACGCCGGAGCGGATGAACCGCCTTTGGAAGGAGATCGGCGACGCCTGCGCGCACCATCGTATCAGGCGCGTGCTGACCGAGGGCACGGTTTCCGGGCGGCGCATGACGACCATGGACTCCTTCGATAGTGCCGCGGCGGCCGCGCGTCTCGTGCCCGGGCTCGCAATGGCCTGCTTCGTGCAGGGTCATGTTCCCGATCAGCAGACCGAGTTCTTCAAGATCGCCGCGATGAATCGCGGCGTGCGCGTCGAGTTCTTCGCCAAACGGGAAGAAGCGCTGCGCTGGCTCGGCATCAACCCGGCCAAGGCCTAGGCCCGCCCCACGGAGGCCTGAACCGCGGGATTCTGTGAAATGACCCCGCGCTACGGCCGGACTCCTTTGGATTAGAATGCGGCAACGGCACCGCCGGGTCCTCCCTCCCCGCGGCTGCCAGCCAGTAACATCCGGGTACGCCCCAGGATCTGTCGAGCATGTGCGGAATCGTCGGAGCAGTCGCCGGACGTGACGTCGTCCCGATCCTGATCGAGGGCTTGAGGCGCCTCGAATACCGCGGCTACGACTCGGCCGGGGTCGCCGTGCTGAACGGCAGCGCCGAAGTCGCGCGGCTGCGCGCCGTCGGCAAGGTCGCAAAACTGACCGAGGCTCTCAACGCGTCCCCCACCGCCGGCCATCTCGGCATCGCCCACACGCGCTGGGCCACCCATGGCGTGCCGAACGAGCGCAATGCGCACCCGCACGTGTCGCGCGACGGCGTCGCGATCGTCCATAACGGCATCATCGAAAACCACGAGGAACTGCGTGAGGAACTGGTGCGGCTCGGCTATGAGTTTTCCTCGGAGACCGACACCGAAGTCATCGCGCACCGCATCCATCATCATCTTGCCGGGAGCAACGACCTGTTCGACGCCGTGCGCAAGACTGTCGCCGAACTGCGCGGGGCCTACTCGCTCGCGGTCATGTGGGGCAAGGATCCGGACTGTATCGTGCTGGCGCGCGCGGGCTGTCCCGCGGTCATCGGCCTCGGCGAGGACGAGAACTTCGTCGCTTCCGACATCGCGGCGCTGCTGCCGGTGACGCGGCGCTTCGTGATCCTCGAGGAGGGCGACGTCGCGTGCATCCGCCGGCGCAGCATTCGTATCGTGGACGCCTTGGGCCGCGACGTCGAGCGGCCGTCGTATGAGTCAGAGCTGTCGGCCGATGCCGCGGAGCGTGGCGACTACGCCCATTACATGCTCAAGGAGATCCACGAGCAGCCGCGCGCCGTGGCGCAGACGCTGGCCGAGCGTGTCGCTGGTGGGCGACTGCTTGCGCAGGCATTCGGACCGGCCGCGATGGAGGTGCTGAAGCGCACCACGTCGGTCCACATCGTGGCCTGCGGCACGAGTTACCATGCGGGCGTCGTCGCCGGCTATTTCATCGAGCAGATCTGCCGCGTGCCCTGCCGCGTCGAGATCGCGAGCGAATTCCGTTACCGCGAACCGGTGGTCCCGCACAACTCGCTGTTCGTCTCGATCTCGCAGTCGGGCGAAACGGCCGATACGCTCGCGGCGCTGCGCCTCGCGCGCAAGGCGGGGTTCCTGTCGACGCTTGCGATCTGCAACGTGCCGGAAAGTTCGCTGGTGCGCGAATCGGAGCTCGTGCTGCTGACGCGCGCCGGGCCAGAGATCGGCGTCGCCTCGACCAAGGCCTTCACGACCCAGCTCGCGGCGCTCGGCATGCTGGTCGTCGCGATCGGCAAGCACCACAACATTCCGCCGGAACGCGAGAAGCTCCTGGTGCAACGCCTTCTCGAGCTGCCGGCGATGATCGAGCAGACGCTGGCGCTCGAACCCGTGATCGCCGAGCTCGCGAAGCAGATCGCCGGCAAGCATCACGCGCTGTTTCTGGGCCGCGGTGCCATGTTCCCGATCGCGATGGAAGGCGCTCTCAAGCTCAAGGAAATCTCGTACATCCACGCCGAGGCCTACGCGGCCGGCGAGCTCAAGCACGGGCCGCTCGCGCTCGTGGACGCGGACATGCCGGTCATCGCGGTGGCGCCGAACAACGACCTGCTCGAGAAGGTCAAGTCGAATCTGCAGGAGGTCCGCGCGCGCGGGGGCATGCTCTACGTATTCGCGGATCCCGAGTCGGGCTTCGAGCCCTCGGACGGCGTGCAGGTGATCACAATGCCGCGCCACGTCAGCTATTTCCAGGCGCCGGCGGTCTACACGATCCCTATGCAGCTGCTCGCGTATCATACCGCCGTGCTGAAAGGCACGGACATCGACCAGCCGCGCAACCTGGCCAAGAGCGTCACCGTCGAATAGCCGCCGGTGAAATTCGACGCCGGCTTCTACCAGCGCTACTACCGCGACCCCGAGACGCGTGTCGCATCGCGCGAGGATGCGCTCCGGCTCGGCCGGTTCATCTGCGCGTTCACGTCCTACCTGGGATTCAGCGTCCGGCGCGCGCTGGATGCTGGCTGCGGGCTCGGGCACATGCAGAAGGCGGTGCGGGAGTTCTTCCCGCGCGCCCGTTATGTCGGCCTGGACGCGAGCGAATACCTGTGCCGGCGCCATGGCTGGGTCCGGGGCAGCATCGCGGAATACGCACCGCGCGCACCATTCGACCTGGTCATCTGCCATGACGTGCTGCAATACCTTCCTGACAGGGAGGCCGCGCGGGCGCTCGCGAATCTCGCCCGGCTTTGCCACGGTGCCATGTATTTCAGTGTCTTGACGATCGAGGACTGGCGGCGCAATGCGGACCGCGGGCGCACCGATTCCGGCGTCTGGCTACGGCCGGCCGCCTGGTATCGCAGCCGCCTGGCACGCAACTTCCGCCCCCTGGGTGCCGGCCTTCTGGCGCGGCGCGGGTTTGCCCCGCTTTTATGGGAGCTGGAAAGGCCCTGGCCGGGGCAGGCCCCGCGGCGCGGCGAATTGTTCTAGAATCACCGGCTGCAACAAAAGTCCCGCTGCGGACATCAGCCTCTGGGGAGTGATCGACGATGTCGTTTCTGAAGAATTCGGGCCTCAATGCCCTCGGTATCGCCGCGGTCGCGGCAATCGCGCTCGGAGCCTGCACTGGCGGCAGCGCCAATGACGAGCTGCCGCTGATCCGCGCGACGCTGTCGATCAAGACCGTGTCGCAGGGCGGAATCTGCGAAAGCGTGCGCGTGCGCCTGACGCCGAAGGAGTTCATCGGCCAGGCCAACAAGTACGCTAACAACAAGATGATGGTTGCGGAGGTCAACATGACCGGCCCAACCGACGAGAACGGCGCGCCGATGTGCGGCGGCACCGGCGAGACGTTGCCGATGGCACCCGGGAACTGGGAGTTCAGCGCGCCGCTGGCCTCCGGTTCGGCTACCTGCCTGCGCAACATCCAGGCCGACGGCGACCTGTTGATCGAGTTGATCGACGGCGTCGACGGTTGCTCTGGCGCGAACGCCGCGCCGGCCGAGGGCGAAATGCCGGCCGAGGGCGAGGCGCCGGCCGAGTCCGCGGCGCCTGCCGCGGGCTGATCCGCCGCAGCTGGCATCACACAGAGCCGGCACGGGTCGCCGTGCCGGCTTTTTTGACTCCTGGCAGATCCCGTACCTTCTTATCTTCCGCTGCTGTTCGGCCTCGCTGGCCGCATCGCGCCGCGACTCACGGCGCGTGCGATGGCGGAGCTGGCATCGCGCCCGCGCGGCCGCAATCCGATGCAGCCCTGGGAACTCGGGCCCGCCACGTCCTCGCGCGAGATCGAACTGCGCCCGGGGCTCTTCGCGCGGCTCTGGGGTGAGCACGGACCGTTCGTGTTCGCATTGCACGGCTGGCGCGGCAGGCCGACGCAGTTCGGCCCGCTCGCCGCGGCACTTGCCGCGCGTGGCCTGTGCACGATCGCGCTCGATGCGCCGGGACATGGCCGCTCGGCGGGAGCGCGCGCGACTCCGCGCATCCTCGGCGAACTGCTCATCGAAGCGACGCGCATCGCAGGGCCGGCGCATGCCGTGGTCGGTCATTCCTTCGGCGGCGCGGCGATCGGCGCGGCGCTCGCTTTTGGATTGTCCGCATCCCGCATCGTCATCGTCTCGAGCCCGACTCACGTGAGCCGCATGCCGTTCATGTATGCAAAGGCACTCCACCTGCCGACGCGCGCGATGGCGTATTTCGGGCAGCTACTCGATGAGCACGCCGGGCGTCCGGTTGCAGAGCTCGACCTGGTCACGGTCGGCCCGCATTGCGGCATTCCGGCGCTCCTGGTGCACGACCGCGGCGACGCGGTGATTCCTTACGGCGATGCCGCGGATCTCGCTGCCGCCTGGCCCGCGCTCCGGGCGATCTCGACCGAGGGCCTCGGGCATCGCGACATCCTCGCAGACGCGGCGGTGGTGCGTGCCGTCGCGGACTTCATCGCGGAAGATCCGCGGTGAAGACGCGCCTTGGCAAGCTGCTGCCGGCGCTCGCCTCGGTTGCGATCATTGCAATCGCGGCCAGCGTGCTGTGGCGCAAGCTGTCCGAGGTGAATCCCGCCGAGATCGCGGCCGATTTTGCCGCGATACCCGGCAGCGCGCTGGTGCTGGCGGGGCTCTTCACAGCGGGCGCGCTCTTCGCGATCGCGCTCTACGAAGTGCAGATGCTGCGCTACCTGCGCCCCGCGGCAGGCTGGCAGCGACCGTTCGTGACAGCCCTGATCGCTTATCCCATCGGTCACGCGGTGGGCCTCGGCGCCTTTTCGGGCGGAGCGATCCGCTACCGGATCTACAGCGCAGCGAGATTCGGCGCCGCCGACATCGGCAAGCTGATACTGCTGTCGGTGATGCCCTTCGCTTCGGGCCTCGGCCTGCTGGCCGGAATTTCGATGCTCGTAGCGACGGAGGGCGTTGCAGGGGCGTTGCATCTCAAGCCGCAGGTCGTGACGATGATCGGGGCGGGGCTGCTGGCGACGCACGTCACCTATGTCGCAATGGTCATCGGTCGCGTGCGGCCGTTTGGGAACTGGCTGCCCGCCTTCGAGTTGCCGAGCCCGCGGCTGACCACGATCCAGTATCTGCTCGGGATCATCGAGGTGCTCTGCGCGATCGCCGTGCTTTACGTGTTGTTGCCGCCGGCCGCGAGCATCGGCTTTCCTGCGTTCGTCGCGGTATATGTCGCGGCGGTGGCCGCGGGCGCGCTGTCCGGCGTGCCGGCGGGCCTCGGCGTGTTCGAGTCCATCCTGCTGGTGACACTGACCGGCGTGCCGACCGAGGCGCTCCTCGGCGCCGTGCTCGCCTACCGGCTGGTCTACGAGTTGCTGCCTTTCGTGACCGGGCTCCTGCTGCTGCTCGCCTACGAAGCCTGGGCGCCGCGGCGCTAGGGATTCCCTAGAGCTTGACCATCACGTGCCGCACCGTGGTGTAGTCCTCGAGTGCGTACAGGGACAGGTCCTTGCCATAGCCCGAGCGCTTGACGCCGCCATGCGGCATTTCGCTGACCAGCATGAAATGCGTGTTGATCCAGGTGCAGCCGTATTGCAGGCGCGCCGCGACCTGCATCGCGCGGCCGATGTCCCGAGTCCAGACCGATGACGCGAGCCCGTACTCGGAGTCATTGGCCCAGGTGATGGCCTGTTCGGCGTCCTTGAAGCGCGTGACGGACACGACCGGCCCGAACACCTCCTTGCGCACGATCTCGTCGGTCTGGCGCGCGCCGGCAACCACCGTCGGCTCGTAGAAAAATCCGCTGCCGCTGCCGCTGCGACCGCCCGCGGTCACCTGGATATGCTTGGCCGCTTTCGCGCGCTCAACGAAACCGGCGACCCGCTCGCGCTGCTGGCGACTGATCAACGGGCCCATCTCGACGCCTTCGTCTTCCTGCTTGCCGACCTTGATCGATGCGGCAGCCAGGCTCAGGTCCGCGACCAGCCGGTCATAGATGCGCGGTCCTGCGTACAGGCGGCAGGCCGCTGTGCAGTCCTGCCCGGCATTGTAGTAACCGAAGGTCCGGACGCCGGAGACGACCTCGTCCAGATTCGCGTCGTCGAAAACGATGACCGGCGCCTTGCCGCCCAGCTCGAGGTGGGTGCGCTTGATGCCCTTCGAGGCCGCCTTGAGAATCTTCTCGCCGGTCGCCACGTCGCCGGTCAGCGAAACCATGCGTACGCCTGGGTGGCTGACGAGCGAGGCCCCGACGCTCTCGCCGCGCCCGGTGATGATGTTGACGACGCCGGCCGGGAACAGCTCGGCGAGGATTTCCGCGAGCTTCAGCGCCGTCAGCGGCGTCTGTTCGGAGGGCTTCAGGATGGCCGTGTTGCCGGCGGCGAGCGCAGGCGACAGCTTCCAGGCGGCCATCATCAGCGGGTAATTCCAGGGCGCGATGGAGGCGACCACGCCGACGGGATCGCGCCGAATCATGCTCGTGAAGCCCGCCGCGTATTCGCCGGCAATGGCGCCCGTCACGGTCCGCGCTGCGCCCGCGAAGAAGCGGAACACGTCCGCGACGGCCGGGATCTCGTCATTCAACGCTGCCGCCAGCGGCTTGCCGCAATTCTGCGACTCGAGCCGCGCGAATTCCGCACCCTCGGCCTCGACACGGTCGGCAAGCTTCAGGAGAAGCGCCGCGCGATCCTTGGGCGGCGTGCGCGACCAGCCGTCGAAAGCGGCCTGCGCGGCCTTGACCGCGGCATTGACCTGCTCGACCGAGGCTTCGGCCACGCGTGCGATGACCTTGCCGGTCGCGGGATTGAGAATGTCTTCGACATCGCCCTGGCCGGCGACCAGCCGGCCATTGATCAGCAGCTTTTTCTGCATAGTCGCCTCACTTTGAATCGGGTTCCTTCGGTCGCGTCAGCCAGTAGGCGAGCAGGATCGGCACCATTGTGATCAGCACCACGGTGACTGCGACGACATTCGTGATCGGCCGTTCGCGCGGGCGGAACAGCTCGTTGAAGAACCAGATCGGCAGCGTCTGCTCGTGGCCGGCGGTGAACAGCGTCACGATGATCTCGTCAAACGAGAGCGCGAATGCGAGCATGCCGCCGGCCAGCAGCGCGGTCGCGATCTGCGGCAGCAGCACATAGCGGAAGGTCTGCATGCCGTCGGCACCGAGGTCCATCGAGGCCTCGATCCAGCTCTGCGGCAGGCGGCGCAGGCGCGCGATGACGTTGTTGTGCACGATCACGATGCAGAAAGTCGCGTGTCCGGTGACGATGGTCCAGAAGCCCGGCTGTATGCCGCCGAACTTGAAGGCCGACAGCAGGGCGATGCCCGTGATGATACCGGGGAGCGCAATGGGCAGCACGAACAGGAGCGTGATGGCTTCGCGGCCGCGGAAGCGACTGCGCGCGAGCGCAAAGGCGGCCAGCGTCCCGAGCACCAGCGCCATACCGGTCGCGACCGCTGCGACCGAGAGCGACATCCGTAACGCCGCCCAGATGTCCTCGCGCGCGAACGCGACTGCGAACCAGTGCAGCGTCAGGCCGGGCGGCGGAAACTGGTAGGTGCGATCCTCGGTCGTGAACGCATAGAGCACGATGACGAGCACCGGCAGGTGCAGGAATGCGAGGCCTGCAAATGCCGCCAGTTTCTGGCCGAACGAGGCCGCGTTCCAGTCGCGCTTATAACGCATCGAAGGCCCCGAGACGCTTGGCGAGTGCCAGGTAGATCGCGATCAGGATGATCGGCACGACGGAAAATGCGGCCGCGAGCGGCAGGTTCCCCGCAGTGCCCTGCTGCTGGTAGACCATCATGCCGATGAAATAACCGGGCGCGCCGACCACGCTCGGGATGATGTAATCGCCGAGCGTCAGCGAGAACGTGAAGACCGAGCCTGCGGCGAGTCCAGGCAGGGCGAGTGGCAACACAATGTTTCGAAACGTCTGTCGTGATCGTGCGCCCAGATCGGCCGAGGCCTGCAGTAGCGATGCCGGTACGCGTTCGAGCGCTGCCGTCAGCGGCAGGATCATGAATGGCAGCCACATGTAAACGAACACGATGAACATGCCGAGATACGACGACGCTAGCGATGGGCCGCCAATGACCGGCGTGGCGAGCGCAGCGTCCAGCGCCGGAGCAAGGCCCAGCTGTTCCACGAACCACGACAGCACGCCCTGCTTGGCGAGCACCAGGCGCCAGGCGTAGACCTTGACCAGGTAGCTGGTCCACATCGGCACCATCACGCCGACGTAGAAGAAGGCCTTCATGCGGGGCGAGGCATAGCGCGCCATGTAATTGGCAATCGGGAAAGCCACAATCGCCGCGGTCAGCGTGACCGCGGCCGCCATCCCGAGCGTGCGCAGGATGATATCCACGTTGGCCGGATGGCTGACGAGCTGCCGGTAGGTCGCGAGCGTCAACTCCGGCACGATGCGGGCCGTGAACTCGTCGATCGCGTAGAAGCTCTGCATCAGGAGTGCGAATAGCGAGCCGAGGTAGACCGTGCCGAGCCACAGGAGTGGGGGCAACAGCAGAAGGGTCAGGTAGAAACCGCGGCGCCCGTACAGGAATGAGGCAAGCGCGCGCATGATCGGTCGCGCCGTCAGCCGTCCGCGAGCGGCACGAGGCTGTCGCGCGACCAGGCGAGAACCACGCGGCTGCCGCGCAGAGGCGCGCCCGCTGCCGCCGCTTCCGGGCGCACGGCGGCAAGTACGGGACCCGCATCCGTGCGCACGTGCCAGCGGCTCGTCGCGCCGTGGTAGTGGAGATCCTCCAGCACGCCCTCGCAGCTCAATGCGCCGGCCGGCACCGGAGCGCCGGTCGCGAGAACCTCGATCGCCTCCGCGCGAATCGCGAATGAGCGCGCTGCGCCCGTGATGCGCCGCGCCAACTCGCCTTCGACGACATTGGCGCTGCCGACGAAGCGCGCGACGAACGCGGTGCGCGGGCGCACGTACAGGTCGCGCGGTGCATCGAGCTGCTCCATGCGTCCGTCGCGGAATACGGCGACCCGACCGGCCATGCTGAGGGCCTCGCCCTGGTCGTGGGTCACGTAGACGAAGGTGATGCCGACCTGCTGCTGGATGGCCTTGAGCTCGATCTGCATCTCCTCGCGCAGGCGCAGGTCGAGGGCGCCGAGCGGTTCATCGAGCAATAGGACCTTGGGCCGGTTGACCAATGCGCGCGCGAGTGCGACACGCTGCTTTTGCCCGCCGGAAAGCTGGGATGGCGCGCGATCCGCGAGCGCGGCGAGCCGCACCAGATCCAGCACTTCGAGCGCGAGGTGGCGGCGTTCGGGCTCGGGAACGCCGCGCACCTTCGGACCATACGCCACGTTCTCCGCCACGCTCATGTGGGGGAACAGCGCGTAGTCCTGGAAGACGGTGTTGACGCTGCGGTCAAAAGGCGGGATGTCGGTGACGTCCTCGCCGTCCAGCAGCACCTTGCCCTGCGTCGGGCGATCGAATCCCGCAATGAGCCGCAGGCAGGTTGTCTTGCCAGAGCCGGACGGTCCCAGCAGCGCGAAGAATTCGCCCGGCGCGATCGAGAGCGAAACATCGTCCAGCGCCCGCACGGCGCCGAACAGCCGGCTGACGCCGGCCAGCTCGATGGCCGGCGTCACTTCGGACGAGGGGTGCCGCTCAGCGGCCGCCCATGATCGCGACGTAATCGGTGCTCCAGCGACTGTAGGGCACGCATTCACCGCCCGCGCAAGACGCTTCCGGTGTGCGCCAGAACCAGATCTTCGAGAAATTCTCGAATCCGTTCGTCGCGCAGCCTTCCGGACCCAGCAGCGCATTGTCCTTGCAGGCCGCGGGCACCGCGGGAACCGAACCGAACCAGGCCGCGAGGTCGCCCTGGACCTTCGGGTTGATCGACCACTCGAGCCATTCGTAGGCACAGTTCGGGTGCGCGGCGCTCGCGCTCATCAACGTCGTGTCCGCCCAGCCCGTGGCGCCTTCGACCGGCACCGTGCTCGCGATCGCCGCCTTGTTCGCAGCGAGCGTGTTGACCTGGAATGGCCAGGAACCGGAGGCGACCACGCCTTCATTGGTGAAGTCCTGCACCTGGACATTGGCGTCGTGCCAGTAGCGGTGTACCTGCGGATGCTGCTTGCGCAGCACTTCGAGCGCTGCGGCGTACTGCGCCTCGTTTAGCGCATACGGGTCGGTGATGCCGAGCTCGGGCTGCTTGCTCATCAGGTAGACGGCCGTGTCCGCGATGTAGATGGCGCCGTCATAGGCCTGCACGCGTCCCTTGTTGGACTTGCGATCCGGCAGCTTCATGGGTTCGAACACGACGGCCCAGGAGGTGGGAGCCTCCTTGAAGACCTGCGTGTTGTACATCAGCACGTTCGGACCCCACTGATAGGGCACGCCATAATGCTTGCCGTCGACGAAATGCCAGGGCGCCTCGCGCAGGCGCTCGTCCACGGTCGCATAGCTGGGCACGCGCGCCACATCGACAGCCTGCACCGTGCCGCCGCGAATGAGCCGGATCGAGGCGTCACCCGAGGCCGTCACGAGGTCGTAGCCGCCCTGGGTCATCAGCGAAACCATCTCATCCGAAGTGCCGGCGGTCTTGACGTTGACCTTGCAGGCGGTCTTGGCCTCGAACGGCTTGACCCAGTCGTAGCCCGCGTCGGTTTCGCCGCGCTCGATGTAACCCGGCCAGGCGATGATGTCGACCTGGCCCTCGAGGACCGGGGCCGCTGGAGCTTCAGGCTCCTTCTTGCTCTGGCAAGCCGCGAGCGCGATGACAACGCCTGCCGACAAAGCGGTCAGCCGTGACGAATAACGAGCCGTGTGCGCGTCCATAACGGAGTCCCCCGAAAATTGTTCTGGTTGGGAGGCTGAGTCTATGCCTGTCCAGAGCGAATTTCACGGCAGCAATCCAGCCCGCCGTGGCAGCTGCCGTCGATTACTGCGTGCGGGCCGCTTCGGCTGCCGGCTGCTCCGGCGCCACGGTGATTTGCAGCCGTCCGTAGGGCGAGGCCAGCATGGCCGCGTCACCGCGCCGTTCGAGCCAGGCGAGCGACGCGGGCGTCAGCAGGTCGCCTTCACGGCGGCTGTCGGGTACAGCGCCCAGCATTGCGGCCGGCGTGAATACGATAAGGTAGCGGCTGCGTTCGAGGCTGGGATCGATGGGCATGGTGACGGCGAGGCCGGTCTCGCCGCCCGCGGTCGCGAGCGCCGGCTCCAGGCGCAGGTTGTCGAGGCCCGTCATCCGCACGACGATGAACGTGTCGTCGAGCAGCGCGACGACCGGATAGAAGACGCTGGTTTCATCGCCACGACCGGGATCGAACAGGCTCTTGACGCGCAGCCGGTAAGATGCCGTGACCTCCGGCAACTCGAAGGCTGCGAACGGGCTCAGGCCGCTGTGGAATTCGAAGGCAGGGCTCGCGCGGTCGACGATCGCCTCCGCAAATCCTCGTTCCGGCAGCGGCAGGTACGAAAATCCCGACGGATCGTCGCAACAGGCTTTCGTTCTGGCGTAGAGCGCGAGACGCGCCTCGGTCGTCGCCGGGTAGGATTGCACGGGAGCCGCCGCGCAGCCCGCAAAAGCCGCGGTCATCACGCACGACAGGAACAGCATTGACACTCGCACCATGGCCGAGGCTAGCATGAATTCCGCCTCCGTCGCCGTGATCGGCGCGGGACTCGCGGGCATCGCATGCGCGCGTCCAGAAAGCATTGCTGGCGCGCTTCGCCGGACAGCTCGGGCGAACACTGCCCGGGGTCCTGCTATCAGACTCGTATCGCTGGCGCCACGCCCGCGTCGAGGTGCCGCTGGGCGAGCCGTTCCTGCTCGATCGGGCGGCCGGCATCGGATTCTGTGGCGACTGGTGCCTCGACGCAAGGGCCGAAGCGGCCTTCCTGTCCGGGCATGCCCTCGGTGCTGGACTGGTTCGGTAAGAT
>CAYZDW010000143.1:0-2720 GCA_964477175.1 uncultured Steroidobacteraceae bacterium
ATGATCATCGATTCGCTCCTCGATACCGACCTGTACAAGTTCACCATGATGCAGGTCCTGCTGCACCATTTTCCCGGGGCGCAGGTCGAGTACGTGTTCAAGTGCCGCACCGAGGGCGTCGATCTCGCGCCGCACCTCGACGACATTGGCGCCGGCATCGCCGACCTGTGCAAGCTGCGCTTCGGCGATGACGAGCTCGCCTACCTGCGCAGCCTGCGCTTCATGAAATCGGACTTCGTCGACTTCCTCGGGCTGTTCCAGTTCAACCAGAAGTACATCCGCATCGAGCGCACGCCCGGCGCGGCCCCGGGCATGCAAATCTCGGTCCGCGGGCCGTGGCTGCACACCATCCTGTACGAGATCCCGGTGCTCGCGGTGGTGTCGGAGGTGTACTTCCGCCGCACGCAGCCCAAGCCCGATCTGGCGGAGGGGCGCCGCCGGCTGCAGGCGAAGATCGAGCTGGTGCGCAAGGTCGAGCCGGTGCTCGGCTTCAAGATCTCGGATTTCGGCACCCGCCGGCGCTTCTCTCGCGCCTGGCACGAGGAGATCATCGGCAGGCTGAAGCGCGAGATGACGGAGCATTTCGCCGGCACCTCGAACGTGCGGCTGGCGATGGCGCACGGCGTGACGCCGCTCGGCACCATGGCGCACGAGTACATGCAGGCCTGCCAGGCGCTGGGCCCGAGGCTGCGCGACTCGCAGGTGTTCGCCTTCGACGTCTGGGCGAAGGAGTACCGCGGCGATCTCGGCATCGCGATCGCCGATACCTACGGCACCGACGCGTTCCTGCGCGACTTCGACATGTACTTCTGCAAGCTGTTCGACGGCGCGCGGCACGATTCGGGCGACCCTTTCGACTGGGGCGAGCGGCTGATCGCGCACTATCGCAGGAACCGCGTCGACCCGCGCACCAAGACGCTGATCTTTTCCGACCAGCTGTCGTTCCCGCTCGCGATCGAGATCGCGCGCCGCTTCCACGGCCGCGCGCTCACTTCCTTCGGCATCGGCACCAACCTGACCATCGACCTGGGCTGCGAGCCTCTGAACATCGTCATCAAGATGACCGAGTGCAACGGCCAGCCGGTCGCCAAGGTCTCCGATTCGCCCGGCAAGACGGTCAGCAAGGACCCGGGCTACCTGGCCTACCTGCGCCAGGTCTTCGGACTGGAAAAGACGGACGTGCATTGAGCGTTGCGCCCGGCCGCACGGCGATTGCGCTCAAGGCGCGACCGAGACGCCGCGCACGCCGTGCCGCTCAATCGTCCGCGCGACAAGGCCCGAGGACTTGATGTCTGCGGCGAATTCGCGCAGGTACGCCGCGCCGGCATCGCGGCCCCTTGGGGTTCCGATCGCCTGCTGGACCAGGAGGAAGTTGCCATGGTTGATCCCGACGCGCAGCTTGCCGCCAGGCGCAAGGTCCGATTTTGCTTTTGCGTGGATCTGTCTTTCCATTCGGAAAATTCAAACCGATGAAGAAATGGCTGCGAGCCGGCGGCTGCGTTCGCGAAGGGTACAGCCGCGAAGGTCGGCGGCGCCGCGTTCGGTGACGATGACGCCGGCCTCGCTTCGCGGGGTCGCCACCGGGCCGGAGAGCTGTGCGACGATGCGCGCCGCCGGCAAGGCCATGATCGAGACGCCGCCGGGGGAATGGTTCGCCGCACGGACGAAGTCAAGCGCCCCGCCCACGGCGCCGATGTAGGATCCTTTCGCCATCTCCGCGTTGACCTGGCCGGTCAGGTCGACCTCGATCGCGGAATTGATGGCGACGAAGCGCTCGATGCGTCCCAGCACGCGCGGGTCATGCGTGTATTCCGTGGAACGCAGGCGCAGGGCGCGGTTGCCGTTCGCGAAATCGAACAGCTTTCGAGTCCCGAGCAACAGTCCGCAGTCGGCCCGTGTCATCGCGCCACGCCGCATCAGTTCGGCGACGCCGTCGCCGGCGGCCCCGGAATGCAGGACGAGATCGCGTCGGTCGGTCAACGCGAGCAGCACGGCATCGGGAAGCGCTCCCAGCCCGGTCTCGATCACTGCAGCATCGGGCACGAACACCGCCGCGCGGCGGGCAATGGCCTTCTCAAGTTCTCCGGGATCTCCATGCGGCACCGCCGCCGGTTCGCGCGAGGTTTCCACGGCCAATGAAAAGTCTTTCTTCAGCAAGACCCTGTCCGCATGAGTCCACGGCACCCGGTGGTTGATCTCCGCGATGACTGCGCGGCAGCACTCGAGTGCCGGGACGAGATACTCGGCGCCAAGGCCGAGGCTGTATTCGCCCCTTGCATTCGGCGGGCTCACCTGCAGCAGCAGCACGTCGCAGGGAATCCTCCGCTCGCGGAGCAGTGCCGCGAAGCGGGAGTAGGGGTGCGGATGGATCTCGAGCACGCCGGCGTCGGCGAGCGCGCGGGTGTGGCCCGCGCCGCAGTAGGCCGAAAGCCGGAGATGGTCGGCGTGTTCCGGCTTGACGATGCCGGCGTAGTTGACCCCGAGGAACAGGCTTGCGCCGGCGAACGCGGCACGCTGCGCGACCAACGCCTCGGTGAGCGTTTGCGGTTCCGCGCAAGCCTGGCCGAGGAGCACGCCGTCGCCCGGCCGGATGATCCCGGTGAGATCAGGCAGCATCGGGCGATGCTAACATTCGCGCTCCCCGATCACGGAGAAAGCAATGCTCGACGAAAAGTCGCTCGAGGTTCTATTCCGCAAGGCCCGCACGCACAACGTCTTCA
>CAYZDW010000144.1:0-2848 GCA_964477175.1 uncultured Steroidobacteraceae bacterium
GGCGATGCCCGTCATCGCGGCGCTCGGGCTTGCACTCGTCGGCCTGGGATGGCATCACGGCGCGTGGATCGCGAGCGACCGCGGCGAGGAAACTTTCGTGTTCGCGCTCGCGCTCGGCGTGCTTTGGTTTCATGCGCTGCCATTCGCCCAGGCCTGGCTCGCAAAGGGCGGCCTGAAGCGCGAGTACCAGGACCTGTTCCACTATGCCTGGCGCAACATGCTGCTGCTTGCGCTCGGTGCGCTGTTCTGCGGCACTTTCTGGTTGTTGCTGTGGCTGTGGGCCGCGTTGTTCGAAATGATCGGCATTCCGGTCTTCAAGACGATGTTTTACGCGGCGTCCTTTGCAATCCCCGCGACCGCGGTCTCCGCAGGGATCGGTGTGCAACTGGCGGGTTCCGTCGAGCGGCTCCAGACGGCGCTCCGCCAGCAGTTGCTGACGCTGTTGAAATGGCTCGCACCGTTGGCGCTTCTGATTCTTGCGCTGTTCTCCGTGGCGTTACTGGTCAAGTCACCGGAACTGCTGCTCGAGCAGCGCCGTGTCATCAGCGCAGCCTGGCTGCTATGGCTCGTCGCACTGACGGTCGCGCTGCTGAATGCGGCCTACCAGGACGGTCGCGTGGATGCCCCATATTCGCCCTGGCTGGCGAAGGCGGTGCGTTTCGTCGTTCCGTTGCTCGTCGTGATCGCCTTGCTCGCCATCTATGCTATCGGCGTCCGCGTGCAGAGCTACGGCCTCACGGTCGGGCGCGTGTGGGCGTTGCTGGTTGCGGTGCTCGCGGTGGCCTACGCGCTCGGGTATTCCTGGGCGGCGCTGCGCAAGGGTTCATGGATGGCGGCCATGGGTCCGGTCAATGTCGCCATCGCGCTCGGCACGATACTGCTGGTGACGCTGATGCTGAGCCCGATCCTGTCGCCGGAACGCCTGACGGCGGCGAGTCAGTACGAGCGCGTCCTGGCGGACCCCGGTACGGACAGCTACCAGACGTTGCGATTCGACAGCGGAGAATACGGCCGCAGCCGCCTCAAGCAACTCGTGAGTCTCGAAGGGCATCCCGAGGCAGATCGGATTCGCCAGGCGGCGAGCACGGAACTTGCGAAACGCGAACGGTGGTCAACGCGTGTCGGCTTCATCAAGCCCGAGGAACTCGCGCTGAAGGCTTTCCCGGCCGGCAGCGAAATCGAGCCTGGGCTCAGGCAGGCATTCGCTAATGCGAGGGAGCGCGTCTACCTTGGATCCTGCAACACCGGCGATGCCTGCCCGGTGCTGTTCATCGATCTCGACAAGGATGGGAACACGGAGGCGCTGCTTTTTGCCGGCTTCCGCACGTTCATTGCACAACATGGCCTGGCGGGCTGGTCCGTGGTGGGCACGGCAATCGAAAGCGGCAAGTTGGCCGGCACCAAGTATTCGCTGCGGGAGCTCCTTGCGCAGGGCCGGTACCAGACCCGGGATGCGGCCTGGCAAGTGCTGGACCTCGGTGACGGATCGATCGTGCTGCAGATCGCGGAGGCCGAGCCTGCTCCGCCATTTGCTGTCGTGCCGCAGGTCGATTTCAACCGTTAAGCACGTCCCGTACCCACCGGAACAATTCTCGCCCCGCGCCAGTCGATTTGGCATTTGCGAGATCCGCAGCGGCGGCCGTCGCAAGGCGCAACAATTCCGCGCGATCCGCCGCCGGAAACTCGCCCATGAACTCGACGATTGCTGCCTGACCCTCCAGCACCAACCGATCCCGCCAGCGCTCGGCACGCTTGAAGCGCATGGTTTCCAGGCGGGCGGTCGCGCCGACGGCCTCTAGCGCCGCGCGTATCGGTTCAGGGTCCACGCTGCGCATGAGCTTGCCGACATAAAGCTTCTGTCGCACCAGCGCGCCATGGCTCGTGATACGCCGGGCGAGCGCGATCGCATCGCGGAGCTTCTCGGGCAGGTCCAGGCCTGTCAGCAGTTCCTCGGGTGCCTCGATCAGGCGCTCGCCCACGGCCCGCAGGTCCTGGGCCTGGCGCTTCAATTCGCCCTTGGTCGGCGGCGGCGGTTCCCCGGGGAGCTGGCGGCGACGCATCGCCGCGATGCTAGCATGCGCGTATGGACCAGCCAGACCTCGAGCGCATCGTCGGGCAGGCGCTCGCAATTGCGCGCCAGCGGGGCGCGACGGCAGCCGAGGCCGGCGTCAGTGTCTCCTCGGGCCTCTCGGTCACCGTGCGCCTGGGAGAGGTGGAAACGCTCGAATACCAGCGTGACCGCAGCCTCGGCGTAACCGTCTATGTCGGTCAGCGCAAGGGCTCGGCCAGCACCGCGAACCTGACGCCGTCCGCGGTCGAGGAGACCGTCACCAAGGCCTTGTCGATCGCGACCTTCACGGCCGAGGACGACTACGCCGGCCTGCCGGACGCCGCATTGATGGCCCGGGAGCTGCCGGACCTCGAGCTCTGCCATCCCTGGGACATCGAGGCGCCAGAGGCGATCGAACTCGCCAAGCGCTGCGAGGCGGCGGGTCTTGCGGTCGATTCACGCATCCGGAATTCCGAAGGTGCCTCGGTCGCGACCCATCGCAAGCTGCGCGTGTTCGGCAACAGCCATGGTTTCGTCGGGGGCTACCCTTCCACGTCGCACTCGGTCAGCTGCGTCGTGCTCGGCCAGACCAACGGCGACATGCAGCGTGACTACTGGTACACGGCGGCGCGCGACTGGCGGGCGCTGGAAGATGTCGAGGACGTCGGCCGCAAGGCGGCCGGGCGGGCGCTGGAACGCCTGGGCGCCGACAAGCTGCCGACCCGCAAGGCACCGGTGTTGTTCGCACCGGAAGTCGCGCGCGGGCTGATCGGTCATTTCGTCGGCGCGATCGCCGGT
>CAYZDW010000145.1:0-3902 GCA_964477175.1 uncultured Steroidobacteraceae bacterium
CTGGGCGTCGAGCTGCTGGGAGGCGCGCCACAGGGGCGCGATGACGGCGACATTGCCGTTGGTCCCGATCGGGAGGGCCAGCAGGTCACCTTTGAAGGTGCCGACCTCGAACCACGGCGTGTAGGCGATTCCGCTGCCACGCTGGAAGTTCTGCGTGTTCAGGGCCGGTGGTGCGATATAGCCATAGGGCTGCTGATTCGCGATGAAAACAGCGGCTGCGAGCGCCAGGGCACCGACTGCCGCGAGCACTGGCATCGAGAACTTGAGTTTGCCGTTCATGGACACTACCGCCTGTTTGGTGAAACTGATCAACTATTCCATCGTCGCGAATATCGTCTGCACCACGCGTGCGCTTGAGCGACTCGACAATCCCTGTCCGCTCACGCGGTACAAATACCTTGTGCTCGAGGCGGCACCCGCGCCGATCGCCAGTGAGCCGCCGGTCACCGTTCCCGGCCCGATGTACTGGATGATGAAGTCCCGCTGGTCCGCGCCCACGCCGTCAGATTCGAACTGGAGCGCGGTCCAGTCGACCGTGTCGACCACGAGCTCGGCATCGAGGTACAGGCCATCGCCGGGATCGGCGCCGAAGTCGACCGTGGGTATGCCGCCGAAATCCCTGACGATTCGCTGTTCGCCGCGCAGAGTGGAATCCTCGGCCCGCTGCAGCGCCTCGTTCGCGTTCTGGGCGTTGGTGGCCATCAGCAACTCCAGAATCGAGGAGCGCGAGGTCGCCACGATCATCAGTGTCATCACCAGAAGCATGATGAGGCTGACGACGAGGGCCGCACCGTCCTGCATTGATCGATTGTTGCTGTTCACGATGACCGCTCCCGATCTTTCCGGTATCGATTCACGTCGGATTTCGCAGCGCGACAGTGAGCGAATACTCACGCCGCAGCTGGCCATCACCCGCCGGCGGCTGCATGGCGTTGTCGAAGAAGTAGCTCTGCGCGCCAGCCGCTGCATTGACGGAATTCGAGCGCACCAGCAGGTGCACGCGCAGGCTTACGACCCGGGTCATGTCGAGGCCGGCGGAGCCGGGTGCCAGCAGGCGGTTGGCCACGCCGTCGTTGTCGGTGTCTTCGCCGAAATACACCTGCATCTGTTCGACGCCCGTGGTGATGACCTGACCGTTGCATTGAAACTCGTCCTCGACGATCGCGTAGACGTTGGTGACGACACCGGCCGGTGCCGCAGCAAACGTACAATCCCGCGGTGCTTCATATCGGATGTTGATCGTGTCTCCGCCATTCGCCGGGACACCATCGATCGCAACAATCGGGTCGGTCATCGCGCCCAGCATCCAGTCGCTGTCGCGATAGCCCGCCAGCCGCAGGTCGCGCGCCATCGTGTCAATCGCAAATCGTCCGCTGTCGCCCAGGGTGGCGACGACCATCTGGGTGCGCGCGGCCCGGCTCGACGAAGAAAAAACCGTAACGACACCCACCAGGAGCGCACCGGTAATCAGCAACGCGACCAGCAGTTCAATCAATGAAAGACCGAGCTGGGTGCGTACTTGTGACATCCGGTTCATTGCATCAGCTCCGCAACCAGAGCGAGTCGTTCAGCTCCCTGATCGGCGCTGTAAGGGTCGATCCATTGCACATTGACGGTCACGCGTGTGGTGGTCCCGAGATCGACCGCGGCTATCGAACCATTGCCATTCGGCAAGTACGCGCCGAGACTGGCTCGCCACTGACTGACGTCAAACTGTCCCATCTGGGCTACATTGCAGTTCGCCGCCACGCCGAGACAGGAAGGGCCGGCGGGAGCCGGGTCCGGGAGTGCGATATCGTAATTGCCGTTGCTGACGCCCCGGATGTTGGCCCGCATCCGATCGACGATGTCGTACGCTAACAGCGTAGCCTGCGCGCGCAGGTAGCCGCCTTGTGTGTTCTGCATCGAAGCGATCTGCAGCACCGCGAGGCCCAGCAGGCCGATCGCCAGTATCACCAACGACACCAGCACTTCGATGATCGTGAAACCTTTCGAATGGGTGGCGTTCATGTATGAGTCTTTCCAGGCGGATCTGTCACGGGCATGCGAGGGCGGCGCCATCGTATGCCGTGTCGTAAGAGACGTTCGTGCTACCGGAGGCGGTGATATTCAGCGCGCGCTTGTCCGCAATTCCGCGCGGATCGCACAGCGTCAGCGTGCCACTCAGATTTTGCACGGTGGTGCCCGCGCTGCCCGTGGGGCGGTAGGACAGAAACGCGTCCACATCACCGATCGGACGCAGCCTGAGGTTACCCGGCAACCGGGGATTCACGCGAATGATCTGATCGCCAGGATCAACCGTGTCGGGCGTGGCCGGCGCCGTGTTCAAGAACACGATCCAGCCGTCCTCCCATTGCACCGCGTCGTCGCCGCATGTTGATCCGTCTGCGCTCTTGCACACCGTCACGCTGTGGGCCGTCTTGATCGCTTCGCTCCGAGCCAGACGAAAGCTGGCGAGCGCCTCGTTAATCGAAGAACTGGCACGCTGATTGGCGATGACGGACCGAAAGCTGGGAACGCCGATCGTGAGCAATAGCGCCGCCAGGGTCAGCACGACCAGAAGTTCGATCAACGTGAATCCGCGAGTCATGATCATCGTCGGGTACTCGATCTGGCCCTTGAATTTCCTGAAGCAGCGACCTGGGCGAATCCTAGCTGCTCCCTGTGCACGGCCGCGTGAGCCGCTTCACATACAATCGCGGGATCCGACCAACGGCCTGTCAGCGCCGATGAACGGCGGGTGTGGACTGGACTCGGCACGACAATGCACTGAAGATCCGGCGCCAGATGGTCGCGGTGCATTGCACAGGCCGCCGCGATGGCAGGAATCCTGTTCGCGACCCGCGCTCGCGCCGCCGACCGCGGCACCCCGGCCCCCGAGTCAGATGGTGGCTCAGGTATCGTCCTATGTGAACCAGATCACATTTTTGCTGGCGGCGCGGGCGCGCTTCCTCTAGACTGAAATCCCGTCGTAACCGGGCTGTGGACGGCGGGAACTCCTCATGACGCGATTCGTGTTCGTGACCGGCGGCGTGGTTTCCTCGCTGGGCAAGGGCATTGCTGCGGCTTCGCTCGGCGCGATCCTCGAAGCGCGCGGCCTCAAGATCAGCATGGTCAAGCTCGACCCGTATATCAACGTGGATCCGGGCACCATGAGCCCGTTCCAGCACGGCGAGGTCTTCGTCACCGAGGACGGCACCGAGACCGATCTCGACCTTGGACACTATGAACGCTTCGTCCGGACCACGACCGGCCGCAACAGCAACTTCACGACCGGCCGCATCTACGAGCGCGTGATCGCGCGCGAGCGACGTGGCGACTACCTCGGCGCAACCGTGCAGGTTATTCCGCACATCACCGACGAGATCCGCCGCAGCGTGATGCTGGGCGCCGGTGATGCCGATGTCTGCATGGTCGAGGTCGGCGGTACCGTCGGCGACATCGAATCGTTGCCGTTCCTCGAGGCGATCCGCCAGATGGCCGTCGAACTCGGTCGCAGCAACTGCGTGTACATCCACCTGACGCTGGTGCCGATCGTCGGTGGCTCGGGTGAGATCAAGACCAAGCCGACACAGCACTCGGTCAAGGAGCTGCGCGGCATCGGCATCCAGCCCGACGTGCTTCTGTGCCGCTGCCGCGACCCGCTGCCGGACGAGCAGCGCCGCAAGATCGCGCTGTTCACGCATGTCGAAGAGCGGGCGGTGATCTCGGCCGTCGACGCCGACGACATCTACCGGATTCCGATCCTGCTGCACGACCAGCGCCTCGACGATATCGTCTGCGACAAGCTGCGTATCGACGCACCGCCGGCCGACCTGCGTTAATGGCAGCAGGTGGTCGCTGCGCGGACGGCCAGCGACGCGACCGTCAACGTCGCAATGGTCGGTAAGTACGTTCTGATC
>CAYZDW010000146.1:0-4871 GCA_964477175.1 uncultured Steroidobacteraceae bacterium
CCCACTCACATGACGCGCCTCACAATCCTGGAGTATCCGGACCCCCGGCTGCGTACCCGGGCGGTGCCGGTCGACGCCGTGGACGCCGCATTGCGTGAACTGATCGACGACATGCTGGAGACCATGTACGCCGCAAATGGCATCGGCCTGGCTGCGACGCAGGTCAATGTGCACCGGCGCCTCCTGGTCGCCGACGTCTCCGAGGGGCACGACGATCCGCGCGTATTCATCAATCCGGAGATCCTCGGCAAGGACGGCTCGACGAAGTCGCAGGAAGGCTGCCTGTCGGTGCCCGGCTATTACGACGAGGTCGAACGCGCGGAAAGCGTCCGTGTCCGCGCAATCGGGCGCAACGGAAAGCCGTTCGAGGTCGAGCTCGACGGCCTGCTCGCGATCTGCGCCCAGCACGAGATCGATCATCTCGACGGCAAGCTGTTCGTCGACTACCTGTCGGAGATGAAGCGCCAGCGCGTCCGCAGGAAGCTGGAGAAGGACCGCCGCCTGCGCGCGGAAGGCCGGACTCCGGCGCCCGCGCGGGCACCGGCAATCTGACCGGCAACGCCGCCGTGGACAGGAGCCTGGCGGTCGCGTTCGCCGGAACCCCCCCATTCGCCCTGCCGGCACTCGATGCGATCGCAGCGTCGCGCCATCGACTTGTCGTCGTCTACACCCAGCCGGACCGGCCCGCCGGGCGCGGCCGCGAACTCGCCGCGAGTCCCGTCAAGGAACGAGCCCTGTCGCTCGGGCTGCCCATCGAGCAGCCGGAAACGCTGCGTGACCCAGAGGCGCCCGCGCGACTTTCCGGCTACTCGCCGGATGCCATGGTGGTCGTCGCCTATGGACTGCTGTTGCCGCAGCCGATACTCGACCGGCCAGCGCTAGGTTGCCTGAACATCCACGCGTCGCTCCTGCCGCGCTGGCGCGGCGCGGCTCCGGTGCAACGCGCCATCGAAGCGGGCGACCCGACGACCGGTGTCTGCATCATGCGCATGGAGGCAGGACTCGACACCGGGCCGGTCATGCTGCGCCAGGAACTCGCGATCGGGCCCAGGGAAACCGCTGGTGAATTGCAGGAGCGCCTGGCCGCGGCCGGCGCCGGCCTCATCGTCGCGGCGCTCGATGCGCTCGCCGATGGCCGGGCCTCGTTCGAACCGCAGGATCCTGCGCAGGTGACCCGGGCGCGCAAGCTCGATAAGTCGGAGGCGCGCATCGATTGGCGTGAACCGGCGCGGGTCATCGAGCGGCGGGTCCGTGCGTTCAATCCCTGGCCGGTGGCCGAGACCCGGCTCGAGGGCCTGCAACTGCGCATCTGGCAGGCGTCAGTCGTTGCAGCCGCGCCGGGTCCTCTGCCTGGCACGATCTTGAGCGCAGGGCCGGAAGGCCTGGTCGTGATGACTGGCGGGGACGCGCTCGCGATCGAACGCCTGCAGCTGCCCGGCCGCCGCGCGGTGGCCGCCGGGGATTTCGCGAACACGCGCGGATTTGCCGGCCTGGTGCTGGTCTGAGCGTCGGGGAAGCAGCGCGAATCCGCGCCGCCGCCGCCCGCGCCGTCGCCGCGGTGTCGGGAAAAGGCCGCACGCTCGAGGCTGCGCTCGCCGAGTTCGCGCCGGAGCGGGCAGGGCGTCCGGCGATCCAGTCGCTGGCATTCGGCACCGTACGCTGGTTCTTTGAACTCGACGCCTGCCTCGCGCTCCTGCTCGACCGGCCGGAGGCCGCGCTCGATCCGGAAATCCACGCGCTCGCGCTGGTCGGGCTTTTTCAGCTGGCGCATGGGGCGACGCCCCCGCATGCGGCGGTGGCCGAGACCGTCGAGGCGACACGCGTGCTCGGCCGGGGGCGCGCCGCGGGTCTCGTCAACGCGCTGTTGCGGCGCTTCCAGCGCGAGCGCGAGGCGATCACCGCCGCGGCGCAAGCGAAGCCGGAGGCGCGGTATGCCCATCCGGCATGGCTCCTCGACGCGCTCGCGAGCGAATGGCCAGAGCTCTGGCCGGTGATGGTGGCGGCGGGCAACACGGAGCCGCCGATGTGGTTGCGCGTCAACCGGCGGCGCGGCAGCCGTAACGAGTACCGGGCCAGGCTCGCCGGGGCCGGAATCGCCTCCGCAGACTGCGCGTTCGCGCCGGAGGCTCTCAGGCTCACGGAGCCCGTCAACGTCGGCGAATTGCCGGACTTCGCGCAAGGCGCGGTCTCGGTGCAGGACGCGGCGGCTCAGCTCGCACCGTACTGGCTTGCGGCCGCCGCAGGGATGCGGGTACTCGACGCCTGCGCCGCGCCGGGCGGCAAGGCCTGCCATGTCCTCGAGCTCGAGCCAGGCATCTCGGAGCTCGTCGCGCTCGACATCGACCCGGTGCGCATCGCGCGCATCGCGGACAACCTCGCGCGGCTCGATCTTGCGGCGACGGTCATCGTCGGCGACGCCGCGGACCCTGCAGGCTGGTGGGACGGCCAGTCATTCGATCGAATCCTGCTCGACGTACCCTGTTCCGGCACCGGCGTGATCCGCCGGCATCCGGATATCAAGCTATTGCGCCGGGCGGACGATATCGCGCGTTTCGCTGCCACGCAACTCGCGCTGCTGCGCTCGGTCTATGCCTTGCTCGCCCACGGCGGCCGGTTGCTCTACGCGAGCTGCTCGGTGCTCCGAGCGGAGAATGCGGCCGTGGTCGGCGAATTCCTGGCAGGCGAGCCCACGGCTTTGGATGTGACCGAATCTGCTAGGCTTTTGCTGCCCGGCGATGTGCCGGTGCAAGACCCGGGGCCGGGCTGTGCACTGCCCTGCGGCGCGGCCGACGCCGATGGCTTCTACTACGCCTGCCTCGAGAAGCGGGCCTGAGGAACCGGCGTGCAGTTGATGCGATGGCGACATCCCGGGCTGGCCTGCGTTGCGGCATTGCTGTGCGCGGTGGTGGGCCCGCGCGCATCGGCGGCCGACGAGGGCCGCTTCGAGATCCGTAACGCCTTCGTCGAACTTCGGGAAGGCGTCTGGCAGCTCGACGTGCGGCTCGACCTGGGCCTCTCCGAGGCGGCCCGGCAGGCCTTCGACGAAGGTGTGCCGCTCACCTTGCGGCTTGAAGTCGAGGCCACCACGGCGCGGCGCTTCCTGCCTGACGAGACTGTCGTCTCGCTGACGCGGCAGTGGCAACTCGCGTACGACGCGATCGCCGACCGCTACGTCGTCAACGACCCGGCCACCGGCGAGCACGAGAGCCATGCCTCGCGCGCCGAGGTGCTCGCTGCGCTCGCGAGGATCAGCGGGCTGCCGCTCGCGGATACCTCGAGGCTGCCGCCCGACGGGCGGTTCGAGATGCGCGTGCGCGCGTCGGTCGAGATCGGTGAACTGCCGGCCGCGATCAAGATGCTGCTGTTCTGGAAGAGCTGGTCGCGCAGCACCGACTGGTACGTCTGGAGCGTGCGGCCATGACGCGGCGCTGGCTTCCGGTCGCGGTCGGTGCGGGCATCGTGGTCTGGGTCGCGGCGCTCGCGCTGCTCGCGGTCACCGCGGAGGGGTCGCAACGATTCGGGCAGCTGCAGCCGTGGATCCTGCTGATCAACATCGTCGGAGTCGTGGTGCTGCTCGCGCTGATCGGCGGCCGGCTGACCGACTTCATCCGCGACTGGCGCCGCCACGTGCCAGGCTCAAGACTGCGCGGCCGGACGATCCTGATGTTCAGCGGGCTCGCGGTCGCGCCGCTCCTGCTCGTGTTCACCTTCTCCGTGCTGTTCCTGACCCGCGGCATCGACAGCTGGTTCCACGCCGAGGTGCGCGAGGGCCTGTCGGATGCGCTCGGCCTGTCGCGCGCGGCGCTCGACCTGCGCATGCGCGAATGCTTGGAGCGCACGGAGCGCATCGCGGACGAACTGTCGGAACTCCGCGGCGGGGCGTTGTTCACCGCGCTCGACGACCGCCTGCGCCTGGCGGGCGCCGACGAGCTGATTGTCGCGAGTGCAGGTGGCCAGCCCGAGGCCTACAGCACGGCGGGCATGCAGCACGGGATGCCGCGCGTGCCGCCGGAGGAGCTGCTGCTGCAGGTCGGCCAGGGCCGGCCCTACGTGAGCCTTGAGCCGGCGCCCGGCGGCGGCTACCTGATCCGCGCCGCGGCGCGCATTGGCGCCGAGCAGAGCCTGCAGGGGTCGCGCATGCTGGTCGCAACCTACCCGGTGCCGCAGCGCCTCGCCGATCTCGCCGCGACGGTGCAGGAGGCCTACCAGCAATATGGCAGGCTGTCATTCCTGCGCGAACCGCTGAAGCTCAGTTTCGTGCTGACGCTTTCGCTCGTGCTGTTGATGGCGCTGCTGGCGGCACTGTACGGCGCCCTGTATTTCTCGCAGCGCCTGGTGCGGCCGGTGCAGGACCTGATCGCCGGCACGCGCGCGGTCGCCAAGGGCGACTTCGATACGCGCCTGTCGAAGCCATCGCACGACGAGATCGGTTACCTCGTCACGTCGTTCAACGACATGACCAAGAAACTCGCGCGCGCGCGCGAGCAAGCCGAGCGCAGCCAGGCCGCCGTCGAAAGCGAACGCGCCGCGCTCGCGGTGATCCTCGCGCGCCTGACGAGCGGCGTGATTTCGCTGGAACCGGACCTGCGCGTGCGCGTGGCAAACCACGCGGCCGGGAACATCCTCGGCGTCGATTTCGACCAGGCGGCCGGCCAGCCGCTCGCGGAACTCGCAGTCCGCCACCCGCTGCTCGGGCAGCTGCACGCCGCGATGCAGCGGCATCTCGACGCCGGCGAAAGCGAGTGGCGCGAGCAGCTGACGCTCAAGAGCGACGCCGGGCGCCGCGAACTGGTGTGCGCCTGCACCGCACTACCCGGCGACGCGGGCGCGACCGCAGGCTTGGTGCTGGTGTTCGACGAGGTCACGCAGCT
>CAYZDW010000147.1:0-4292 GCA_964477175.1 uncultured Steroidobacteraceae bacterium
TCGGTGTCGGCAACACGGCGATGGACTGCTGCCGCACCTCGCTGCGACTCGGCGCAAGAAACGTCAAGGTGATGGCGCGCAAGCCGCGCGGCTTCTTCAAGGCCTCCGAGTGGGAACTCGAGGACGCCGAGGAGGAGCAGATCGAGATCATGGTCAACCATGCCCCGAAAGCCTTCGTCGTTTCAGACGGAAAATTGCAGGGCATGACCTTCGACCGGCTCGAGTACGAGATGGACGGCGGCGACATCAAGAGCCAGCGCGTGGTCGAGGAGGTGTTCATACCCTGCGAAGACGTGATCCTCGCGATCGGCCAGGAGAACGCCTTCCCCTGGGTCGAGCGCGATCTTGGCATCGAATTCGACCAGTGGGATGTTCCGAAGGTCGACAAACTGACCTACCAGTCGACGCGCCAGGGCGTATTCTTCGGCGGCGACGCGGCTTTCGGACCGAAGAACATCATCTGGGCGGTCGAGCATGGCCACCAGGCCGCGATCTCGATCCACAAGCATTGTGTCGGTACGCCGCTCGCCGAGCGCATGCCACGCGGGGTCAACCTGCAGAGCCGCAAGATCGGCATGCACGAGTGGTCGTACAAGAACGACTACGACGCGAAAGAGCGCAGGCTCATGCCGCATGTCAGCCTCAAGGAACGCTTCAAGCGGCTCAATATCGAGGTCGAGCTCGGCTTCGGCGCCGAGCGCGCGGCCGAGGAAGTCGGTCGCTGCCTGAACTGCGACATCCAGACCGTGTTCCACGCGAGCCTCTGCATCGAGTGCGACGCCTGCATCGACATCTGCCCGACCGATTGCCTGACGATCACGGCGAATGGCGATGAGCAGGACGTCGTCGCGCGGCTCAAGGCGCCGCGCCTCAACCTCGACCAGCCGCTGTTCGTCTCCGAGCCACTCAAACAGACCAGCCGCGTGATGATCAAGGACGAGGACTTGTGCGTGCACTGCGGCCTGTGCGCGGAACGCTGCCCGACGGACGCCTGGGAAATGCAGAAGTCCTGGATCAAGATCCCCTATGCCGAGGATGAGGCCCGATGCCAGAGCGAGCCAGCGCAACTCCGCGCGTGAACGATTTCACGGTCAAGTTCGCCAACGTCAACGGTTCGGGTTCCACCAGCGCGAACTCGCTGGTCATGAAGGCGATCTTCCGGATGGGCGTGCCCGTCGTCGGCAAGAACTTCTTCCCGTCCAACATCCAGGGCCTGCCGACTTGGTATGAGATCCGCGTGACACGCGACGGCTGGCGCGCCCGCTCGGGGCGGGTGGACATCATGGTCGCGATGAACGCCGAGACCTATTCGCGCGACGTGCGCGAGGTCAGTCCGGGCGGCTGCCTGATCTACGACTCGACCTGGCCGAGCAACACGCTGCTCGCGCGTGACGACATCAAGACCTTCGGCGTCCCGCTCGCGCAGCTGTGTAACGAGAACTTCGAGGACGCGCGAGCCCGCATGCTCATGAAAAACATCATGTACGTCGGCGCGCTCGCGGCGCTTATCGACCTCGACCTCGAGGTCATCCGCGCGTTGCTGGCCGAGACTTTCGCTAAGAAGCCGGCGCTGGTCGCGTCGAACATGAAGGCGATCGAGATCGGCTACCGCTACGCGAAGGAGAACTTCGATTGCCCGCTGCCGACGCGGATCGAACGCATGAACGCGACGGCCGGTCACGTCATTATCGACGGCAATACGGCGTCGGCGCTCGGCTGCCTCTATGCCGGCGCGACCGTTGGCGCCTGGTACCCGATCACGCCGAGTACTTCGCTGATGGACGCGTTCCGGTCGCTGTGCGCACGGCACCGGGTCGATCCGAAGACCGGTAAGCGCGACTACGTCATCGTGCAGGCCGAGGACGAACTGGCCGCGATCGGCGTCGTTATCGGCGCTTCGTGGAACGGCGTGCGCGCGTTCACGCCGACGAGCGGCCCCGGCATCTCGCTGATGGAAGAATTCATCGGGCTCGCCTATTACGCCGAGGTGCCGGCCGTCATCTTCGACGTGCAGCGCGTGGGGCCGTCGACCGGCATGCCGACGCGCACCCAGCAGTGCGACCTGCTGGCCTGCGCCTACGCGTCGCACGGCGACACACGCCACGTGATGCTGTTCCCGGATTCGCCGGAGGAATGCTTCCGCATGGCGGTGCAGGCCTTCGACCTGGCCGAGCGCCTGCAGACGCCCGTGTTCGTGATGCTCGACCTCGACATCGGCATGAACGACTGGATGGCGCCCGACTTCCATTGGGACGACGGCTACCGGCCGGACCGCGGCAAGATGCTGACCGCCGAACAGATCGCCGGGCTCGAGAAGTTCCAGCGCTACTTCGATCCGGACGGCGACGGCATCCCGTACCGCACGCTGCCGGGCATCAGCCCGAAGGCCGCGTACTTCACGCGCGGATCCGGCCATAACCGGTATGGCACGTATACCGAGGACTCTGCGGAATACCAGGACGTCATGGATCGCCTCGCGCGCAAGTTCAGGACCGCGGCGCGCCTCGTCCCGCCGGCGGCCGTGGAAGGCCGCGGCGCCCCGTTGGCGATCGCGAGCCTGGGATCCTGCGACGGGCCCGTGCGCGAGGCACTCGCGGTGCTACGTCGCTCAGGGATCGCGATCGACTACCTGCGCGTGCGCGGCTTTCCATTCGGCACCGAAGTCGAGGAATTCCTCGCCGCGCACCAGACCGTCTTCGTCGCCGAGCAGAACCGAGACGCGCAGCTGCGCTCGCTGCTGACGCTCGAGACCGCGGTGGACAAGCAAAAGCTGCGTTCCATCCTGCACTACAATGGCCTGCCGATGCCGGCGCAATGCATCGTCGACGGCGTCAATTCGGCGCTGGCCAGGGGGGTCGCGGCGTGAGTTTCATCGCAAAGCCGAAGGTCGCAAACCCGAGCCTGCCGCAGAACGAGCTGGGCCTTAATCGGCGTGACTATGAAGGCAGCATGTCCACGCTTTGCGCGGGCTGCGGCCACGACTCGGTGACGGCTGCGATCGTGCAAGCCGCCTTCGAGTTGGCTTTGCCGCCGCAGAGCGTCGTCAAGCTCTCGGGCATCGGTTGCTCGTCGAAGACCACGGCCTACTTCGTCGCGGGGGCGCACGGTTTCAACGCCGTGCACGGGCGCATGCCATCCATCGCGACCGGCGCCAATGCCGCCAACCGGCACCTGCGTTATGTCGGCGTCTCGGGCGACGGTGACTCGCTGTCGATCGGCGTCGGCCAGCTCGCGCACGTGATACGGCGCAATCTCGACATGGTCTACATCCTCGAGAACAACGGCGTCTACGGACTGACCAAGGGCCAGTTTTCGGCGTCGGCCGACATCGGCTCGAAGTCCAAGAAGGGCGAGGCAAACGAGGAGGAGCCGATCGACCCGGTGCTGCTCGCGCTCGCGCTCGGCGCTTCGTTCGTCGCGCGCAGCTTCTCCGGCGACAAGGAGCAGCTCGTGCCGCTGATCAAGGCCGGCCTGTCCCACAGAGGCTTCGCAATCATCGACGTGCTGTCACCCTGCGTGACCTTCAATGATCACGAGGGCTCGACGAAAAGTTACGCCTACGTTCGTGAGCATTCGGAGGCGCCGGTCGCCGCGGATTACGTCGCGCCGCAGCGCGAGCTCCGCGTCAGTTACGCGCCGGGCGAGGTGCTCCCGGTCACCATGCACGACGGCAGCAACATCCTGCTGCGCAAGCTCGACCCGGATTACGACCCGACCGACCGCGCGCACGCGGCCGCATACGTGCAGGAGCGCGCGATGCGCAACGAGTACGTTACCGGCCTGATCTACGTGGATCAGAAGCGCCGCGATTTCCACGCCCGGCACAACACGGTTGACGAAGCGCTCAACAGCGTCCCGTTCGAGCGCCTGTGCCCGGGGGCCGCAAAGCTCCCCAGGATCCTCGCGTCATTCCGTTAGTCCGCGGCAGTCGAGAGCGCTCAGTGCGCCAGGCAGCAGCGTAAGCGTCACCGGCGTCGAGCCGAAGTCCTGTCCATCGATTTCGACGCCACAAGGCGGTTCGGAGCGAATCGTCACGGATCGGCAGCGCAGTACATGTGCAGCGGGATCGCCGGCCAGCCGGCCATTGAACAGCCTGGGCAAGCGCCTGATTGCCCCGACGACCGACATCGGCTGGATCGTGACGAGATCGAAATACCCGTCGTCCGCTCGCGCATTGGGCGCGAGGCGCATGCCGCCGCCGCAGTAGGGGCCGATGGCGGCGAGCGCAATCCAGTAGCGTCCGGACTGCGACTGTCCATCCGCCGTGAGTTCGAAATGCGGCGCCCGGTAGC
>CAYZDW010000148.1:0-2647 GCA_964477175.1 uncultured Steroidobacteraceae bacterium
CACACCCACATGCAGCTGCCCTTCATGGGCACGATCGCCAGCGACGATTTCTACACCGGCACGGCGGCGGGTCTCGCCGGCGGCACGACGATGATCATCGATTTCGTCATTCCCAACCCGCGGCAGAACGTCATGGAGGCCTACCGCCAGTGGCGCGGCTGGGCCGAGAAGGCGGTAGCCGATTATTCCTTCCATGTCGCGATCACCTGGTGGGACGAGACCGTCAGTGCCGACATGGAAACGCTGGTGCGCGAGCACGGCGTCAACAGCTTCAAGCATTTCATGGCGTACAAGGGCGCCATCATGGCGGACGACGAGACCCTGGTGAACAGCTTCTCCAAGGCGATCACGCTCGGCGCCATCGTCACGCTGCATGCCGAGAACGGCCAACTCGTTTACCGGCTGCAGGACCAGATTTTCCGGCAGGGCATCACCGGGCCCGAGGGCCATCCGCTCTCACGTCCGCCCGAGGTCGAAGGCGAAGCGGCCAATCGTGCCATCCGGATCGCAGAGGTGTTGCGGGTTCCGATTTACGTGGTGCACGTCTCGTCGCGCCAGGCGCTGGAAGCGATCACGCGTGCCCGCAACGAAGGCCAGCGCGTGTTCGGCGAGGTCCTGGCCGGCCACCTGCTGATCGACGACTCGGTTTACCGGGACCCGGACTTCGCGCGCGCGGCCGCTCACGTGATGAGCCCGCCGTTTCGTGCCAAAGAGCACCAGGCGGCGCTGTGGCGCGGTCTGCAGGCCGGTAACCTGCAGACCACCGCAACGGATCATTGCTGCTTCCGTGCCGACCAGAAAGCGGCCGGCCGGGACGATTTCCGGAAGATTCCGAACGGGACGGCCGGTATCGAGAACCGCATGGAATTGCTGTGGCACCACGGCGTCGGCACCGGGCGCCTGACCATGAACGAATTCGTGCGGGTCACCTCGACGAATGCCGCACAGATTTTCAACATCTATCCGCGCAAGGGCAGTGTGTCGGTCGGTGCCGACGCGGACCTGGTGGTCTGGGACCCGACGGCCAGCAAGACCATCTCGGCCAGGACCCATCGCCACAACGTCGACTACAACATCTTCGAGGGCATGACGGTCAAGGGTGGCGCTTCACATACCATCAGCGCCGGTAAGGTCGTTTATGCCAACGGGGAACTGCGGGTCGAGCGGGGAGCGGGCCGTTACGTGAACCGGCCTCCTTTCGCGCCGTATTTCAACGCCCTGAAGAAGCAGGCCGAGCTTGCGAAGCCGAGCGCCGTAGAGCGCCCGCGGCGCTGAGCCGATGGCTGGCACGCAAGCCGACGTGACCACGGGCCGGCTGAGCGCCGCCGAGATCGAGCGGAACTTTGCGGACCTCCATCCGCCGCTCGCGAAATCCGAAGCGCTCATCGCCGCCGATCGCTGCTATTTCTGCTATGCGGCGCCGTGCACCACCGCCTGCCCGACCGGTATCGACATCCCGCGCTTCATCCAGTCCATCCGCAGCGGCGATATAGAGGGTGCCGCGCACACCATCCTGTCCGAGAACATCATGGGCGGCATGTGCGCGCGAGTCTGCCCGACCGAGGTGCTGTGTGAACAGGCCTGCGTCCGCAATGTGCACGGGGACAAGCCGGTCGATATCGGACTGCTGCAGCGCTATGCAACCGATCCGATTCTTGCGTCCGGGACCCAGCTGTTCGAACGAGCGGAACCGTCCGGCCGGCGCGTTGCGGTGGTCGGCGGCGGCCCGGCCGGGTTGTCCTGCGCCCACCGACTGGCCTGCCTCGGTCATGGGCTCACGGTATTCAGCCGCGACGGCAAGCTCGGCGGGCTGAACGAATACGGCATCGCGGCCTACAAGACGGTGGACGATTTTGCGCAGCGCGAGGTCGAGTACATCGTGAGCATTGGAGGCATCGAGATTCGCACCGATGTCGCCCTGGGCCGGGATCTGTCGCTAGCCCAGTTGTGCCGCGACTACGACGCGGTGTTTCTCGCGGTCGGGTTGGCTGGCGTGAATCGGCTGGATTTGAATTCAGAAGATCTGTCAGGCGTGATCGATGCCGTTCAGTACATCGCCGAACTGCGCCAGGCCTCCGATAAGTCCCAGTTACCGGTCGGCCGACGAATCGTCGTCATCGGCGGCGGAATGACCGCCATTGACGTCGCAGTGCAAAGCAAGCGCCTCGGTGCCGAGGACGTGACGATCGTCTACCGGCGCGGCCAGGAGCAGATGGGCGCCAGTCAGTATGAACAGGATCTGGCCCAGAACAGTGGCGTCCGCATCAAGCATTGGGCGTGGCCTACGCGCGTACAGGGCGTTGCGCACGTCACCGGCGTCGAGTTCGAATACACGCGCGCCGGCGACGGTGGGAAGCTGGAGGGGACGGGCGAGACCTTTGCTCTGAATGCGGACATCGTCTTCAAGGCCATCGGCCAGGAGATAGCCTGGGACGAATTGGGCGATGCTGGTGCGATTCTTCGCGTCGAACGCGGCCGAATTGCCGTGGATGCCAACCGCAAGACTACGCTGGACAATGTCTGGGCCGGCGGCGACTGCGTGGCCGGCGGCCAGGACCTGACGGTGACAGCGGTGCAGGACGGAAAGCTGGCGGCGCAGGCCATCGACCAATACCTGAGATCAGGCAAGTGAGAAAGTTATGAACAA
>CAYZDW010000149.1:0-13773 GCA_964477175.1 uncultured Steroidobacteraceae bacterium
GTGGAGGAGGGCCGGTTCCGCCTGGTGTCCGGCGAGATCTGGACCTATGAGCAAGTGCGCGCGCACGTCCGCGACATCACGCGCGGACTGTATTCGTCGGGCGACGATCCGGACCGCGCGCTGTTCGAGGAACTCATTAGCCCGGACGAGTTTTCGCGAGCGGTCGCGCCCGGCGGCATTCCCGACATCCGCGTGCTGGTCGTGCGTGGAAAGCCGGTCGCCGCGATGCTGCGCGTGCCCACGCACCAGTCCAGCGGCAAGGCCAACCTGCACCAGGGCGCGGCCGGGTTCGCGGTGGATCTGGCGAGCGGCCGCATCGGAAGCGGCATTCATGAGGGCCGCGTGATCGACGCACACCCGGATAGCGGAGAGATACTCAAGGGACGCGAAGTTCCGCACTGGTCACGGGTAGTGGAAATCGCCCGCGCCGCGCAGCAGGCCGTGCCACTCGGCTATGCCGGCATCGACTTCTGTCTGGATGAACGACGCGGACCGGTCGTGATTGAAATCAATGCCCGACCCGGCATCGAGATCCAGAACGCTTTGCAGAAAGGCCTGGTGCCGGAACTGCAGCAGGCCCTGGCGGAGGCCTGATGGAAATCCGCTGGCAGGAAAATGGCATCGTGTTGACGGCACTCGCCGTGGCCGCCACGGCACTGCTCGTTGTGTCCGAGCAGCTGGTAGCAAGCCGCGCGCAAAGCCCGATCGTGATCGCAATCGATGTCGGTACGGAAAGCGACGATGAGGGCGACGAGCGCAGTTTCGCCTCATCCGCGACGGTACCGCTGTACGGTTCGCTCGCCGAGCTCGCTGACCGCGCGCAGCAACTGCTGGCCGAGCCGCAACCCAATGCGGACCTGCTGCACGAACTCGCGCGCCAGGCGCGCGGGTTTCGTGCATATGGACTTGCCGAATCGCTGCTGGCGCGGTGCCTGGAGCTGGCGCCCCAACGCGTCGATACCCTGTTTTTGCGCGCCCGCACGCAGTCGGATCTTGGCCATGCAGAACGAGCGGCACAGATGTATGAGGCCGTGCTGGCGCAGTCGCCAAATCACCAGAAAGCCACCTATAACCTTGGCGTTCTTTCGCGCCATGCGGGCGACTTGAAGCGTGCCGAAGCGCTGCTGACGCAAGCCGTCGCCATCTCGAGCGGCCGCGTGAAGTCGAAGGCACTTCATCAGCTGGGTCTCACCCACGGCGCGACAGGCCGCTGGGACACTTCGGCGCAATTCCTGCGCGAAGCCGTTAACCTGCGCCCGGACGCGCCGCGTTTCTGGCTTGATCTCGGTGATGCCGAACAGAGGCGCGGGCGGCTGGATGAAGCTCAGTTCGCATTCGACAAGGCATTGGCCCTGAACCGACGATTTGCCGATGCGCATGCCGCGATGGGTTTGCTGCAGGAGCAGCGTGGGAACCACACGAGGGCGCTTTCGCACCTGACTCGTGCGGTCAAGCTGGATAACTCCAATCCGGACTATCGGAAGGCGCTGGCGCGCCATTACCTTGCCGACGGCGATGCAGCCAGGGCGCGCGAGGCCTTCGGTTGGCTGTCCCAGAGCGCAGGTAGCAACGCGGACCGCGCATACGCGGATGCCATGCTGGCGCTGCTTGACCACGATACCGAGCGCATGCTGGTGCAGCTGAAGCGGGCCGACGCCCTGCACCCCGGCGGCTACGACGACTCCGTGGAACAAGCCGCGATCGCCCTGCATGAGCAAAAGCAATACAAGAATGCGCGTGCGCTGCTTGGCATGCTGCTTGCGCGCCCCTCACCGTCTCCCGAGGTGCTGCTCGCCGCGGCCCGTACGGCGTCCCGACTCGGGCTATGGGCCGATGCCGAAACCCTCCTTCGCCGCAGCCTGAAATCGCGGCCGGAAAGTTCCGAAGCCTGGTTCCAGCTGGGGCGCGTGCTGTCGGAGCGCGGTGACCTGGGCGGCGCGATCAATGCCTACCGCTCGAGCCTCGCCCGCAATCCGGGCGCGCGCAATACCCAGCTCAACCTCGCTGTGCTGCATGCGCGCAGCGGCAGCGAGCGCGAGGCGCTGCTGCTCTACGAACAACTGCTGAAGGCCCATCCGCGCTATACCCCGGCTCTCGTCAACCGATCCCGGCTGCACGAGCGTGCAGGGCGCGTTTCCGAAGCGGTGGCGGATCTGGAAGCTGCCATGCGTGTGGCACCGGGGGACTCGGGTATTCGGGAGCGGCTTGCACGACTGTTGCTGGGCCGGGGTGAGACCGACCGCGCTCGTGCGCTGTTGTCCGATGCGGTGGCCGAAGCACCCGCCGATCCCGAAGTGCGGCTGCTGCTGGCCGAAACCGAACTTCGTGCCGGACGTCGCGCGGACGCGCTCAAGGAACTGGGTCGCGCCGCGGCCCTGGCCGGCGACGATCCGCGCCTGTGGTCGCGAATCGCGGAGCGCTATCGCGAAGCCGGCGACATGGCCGCCGCCGCGCAGGCGAATTCCCGGGCCACGCGTCAATCTGCCACGACCACGCTGTCCAAGCAATCTCCTTAGCCTTTCGACCGCAGGAGTCGCCCGATGAAATCCAAATTTTTCTCACCGCTGGCTGCCGTTTCTTCGGCATTATGGGTGCTCGTCGGCGGCACCGCATCCGCCGAGAGCGAGCTGGACCTGCGCGCGAGCCTCGGTTACGACTCCAACGTGTTCGATCTCAACGAAAGTATCGGCGAGCGCGACGGGATGTTTACCCTGGTGGAGGCTGAGTTGACCGCGGAGGGCATGGCATCGTCCGGATGGATCAAGAGGGCCGACATCGGTGCCTCAGCGCAACTGTTCGAGTCCCGCGTGAGCGAGGGCGATGAAGCGTGGTACTTCGTGCGCGCACGCGGCAAGTCTAACGAGAAACGCAACGAGCACGGGTGGGACTGGGCGCTCCGCGTCCGGATGCATGACTCGAAGTATGTCAGCCGCCTCACCGGAGTAGTGGCCACCGATGCGGTCGGCAACAAAATTAGCGACCGCTTCGACAACTCAATCGGCGATCTGCGGGCAGCCTGGCATTTTCCGGGCGGCCGTTACGGGCGGATATCCCTCGGGGGCTCCGTGGTCAGCAAGAATTATCTCACCGACTACGCGCAGTTCGCGCTCGAGCGGCTGGACTACAACGAGTTCGAGATCACGCCGACGTATGAGCTGGGCGGCCCCGACAGCAATGTCCGGATCAGACTGATCGCTGCAGAGCGGCAGTATCGCGACCGCCGCGTGAGCGATGCGACCGGTAACCCGGTGCCCGGCACTGATCTCGAATACAGATACTACGGGGTCGACGCGCGCTTCAAGCACGAGCTCACGCGCAAGAGCGCGCTCGAATTGACCGGCGGCTACGACATCCGCGAAGACAACGGCGTCGGCTTTGCCGACCGCACGCGCTGGAATGCCGGGATCGAATGGACCTACCGGCCCGCGAAGCAGACCGGCGTGACGGCCGAGCTCGAGTGGAGCTCCCGGGTGTTCGACGGGCAGTTGATCGGAGACCCGACCATCAATGACGAGGCTCCGGACAAGGAGGGATACAGCTTCAACATCCGGTATGCCATGCCGTTTCCCGGCCTGAAGGCCCACGGATACTCGTTGCGTGCCGAAGCCGGGTGGGAGTCCTTCGACAACACCGACGACCTGCGCTTTTCCTACGATCGACTGACAGCATTCGTCGGCATCCGCAAGGAATTTTGAGCGGGCATCTGCGCAAGCGAAGACCCGGCAACGAGCAAAAGGTGCCGCCAGTTTCCGCACAGGTCGGCCAGTTTTGCAAGTCGCTGATTCACAAGCAATTGGACTACTCTCTGAGTCCAGCGTAGAGCGGGGCAACGGATAAGTGATAGTATTGCCGAACTGGAAAAGGAGTTTTCCATGAGGGCTGCACAACCACTCCGCGTCGCCGCCACCCGCCGGGTCGCCAGGCCGGCACCCCGCGTGTACCCGGAATTTCGCTCTGACTTCGATCGCCGGGTGTTGAAGCTCTTCGGCAGCAAGAACATCCAGCGCATGCTGCGCGACCAGACGAAGATTGACCTTAATGTACTCTGGGACAAGACCGCCGAGGAACTCGAAGGATTCGGCAACGGCCGGACCATGCGCCGCGCCGCTCGGCCATTGGAAGTCCACCAGCGCATCATCAAGGGTCTGCCTGGCGAAGCGCTGTACATCTCCTCGGCCATGGCTTTCGATTCGCTGCAGGAGGCGCTGCCTCTGTTCGGCATCACTGCCAAGACAGCGAGGCAACGGATCGGTCAGGCGCTCTCGCCCAGCGAGGGAGAGATCGCACTGCGCATCGGCCGGGCGTTCACCATCGCGGGCGCGGCATTCGGATCGTTCGAATCTGCACGCAACTATCTGCGCACGCCCAACTTCGCGCTCGGCGGGGCGGCGCCCAGGGATCTGCTCAAGACGGCCGAAGGCGAACAAATCGTGCTCGCCGAAATCCAGGCCCAGGCCGAGGGCGGGCCGGTGTGAGGGTCTATCGGGCCCGCGCTTGGCGACTGAGGAGTCGGACCTTCGAGCCGCTCGATTCCTCCGGCTCCGTATCCGGCCCCAGGGGCTGGCGCTTCAACGATCTCGCCACAGAAATCCTCTACACGGCGGAGGTAGAGTCGCTCGCCATACTAGAGGTTGCGATTCGACCAGGACTCGAGACGATCGACCAGATCCTGGTTGCGACGATCGAGATCCCCGACGACTCTGTGTGGGACCTGACGGATCTCAAGCTCACGCTGCCTTCGAACTGGAACGCCCGACCGGCTGCGGATGACAGTCGCACGATCGCACGGGAGTTTCTCGATGCGGCGGCGAAGCTGACGGCCAAGTCAAAAAAGCCTGTGGGCCTGCGCGTGCCCTCCGTGCTGAGCGGCAGCGACTGCAATATCCTGCTCGACCCCGCGCGGAAGCCGGAGTATCAGGCCAAGATCACGAACCGGATTCCATTCAGCACGCTGCGGACGACCGGAAGCTGATGCTCTCGGAGTCTCACGCAACTGAACGCGAAGGCGCGAGCTCCGCGACGCGATAGCGCCCGGTGGCGGTCAGGCGGTCGTAGGCCGAATGCCAACGGCGGAGTTCCGCGCGGCGAGCGGCGAACGGCGTGCCAGAGAGAACTTCCAGAGAGCGGGCCGGCGCGAACAGGAATCCCTGCCCGGCGACGCACCCGAGTTCCAGCAGTTCCGCCACCTGATCCTCCTGCTCGATGCCCTCGGCGATGGTCTCGAGGCCAAGGGTCTTGCCGAGCATCACGACGGCGCGGGCGAGTTCTGGACCATCGCCCGTCTCGGTCAGGCGGCTCACGAACGAACGATCGATCTTCAGGATGTCGATCGGAAAGCGATGCAGGTATGAGAGCGACGAGTAGCCCATGCCGAAATCGTCGATCGCAAGGCGCACGCCGAGTGCCTTCAGCTCTCTGAACCTTTCGAGGTTGATTTCGGTGTTGTGCATGATCGTGCTCTCGGTCAGCTCGATCACCAGGTTCTCGGGCTCCAGGCCCGATTCCTCGAGGGCATTGCGCACGTCCGGCACGAGATCGGCATGCTGCAGTTGACGACCGGAGACGTTGACCGCGACGCGAAGGCGATTGCCGCTCGCGATTGAATCCCGCCAGGCTCGCACGCAGCGACAGGCCTCGGCCAATACCCATCGGCCGAGTTCGACGATCTGGCCTGACTCCTCGGCTGCCGGAATGAATTGCCCCGGGGGTACGACGCCCTGTTCCGGGTGTTGCCAGCGCACCAGCGCCTCGACACCGAGCAGTTCCCGCGTCTTCAAGTCGATGACCGGCTGGAACTCGAGGAAGAACTCTTTCCTCTCGAGGGCCCGGTCGATATCCTCCGCGAGACGCAGGCGCTCGCGCAGCTGCTCCTGCATGCGCGTTTGGAAAACGACGAACCGCCCCTTGCCGGCGGCCTTGGCGCTGTACATCGCGATATCGGCATTGCGCAGCAGCTGTTCCGTATCGTCGCCCGGCTGCGAGAAGGCCACGCCCATGCTGGCGCCGACATGGATGTCGTTGCCATCCAGCTGCAGCGGTTCCTTGAAGGAATCGATGATGGTGGTCGCGATGCGCTCTACGTCAGTGGGATCGCTGATCCCCTCCAGCAGAATCGCGAACTCGTCGCCGCCCAGACGCGCGACGGTATCCGCCGAACGTGTGCACAAAACTAGGCGTTGCGCCGCAGTCTGCAGCAGCCGGTCACCCGCGTCGTGGCCTTGGGAGTCGTTGACGTTTTTGAAATTATCCAGGTCCAGGAACAAGACCGCCACCTGCTGTCTTGCCCGCCGCGCCAGCGCGAGCGAGTGCTGCACGCGGTTGCGGAACAGGCTGCGATTGGCCAGAAGCGTCAGCGGGTCGTGAAATGCCATCTGCCGCAGTTGCTCCTCCAGCGCCTTGCGCTCGCTGACGTCGCGGAAGTTGATGGCGAGACCCCCGACGGCCGGATCGTCCAGCAGGTTGCTGCCGACACACTCGAGCGTGTAGCGCTTGGATCCTTTGCCGACCGTTACCTCGACGGGTCCGACGGGCTTGCCGTGGGTAACGGCCACCTCGCCGAGAAATGCGGCCAGCCGTACCCGATCGCCTTCGGCGCACAGCTTGAAAAGATTGCTCCCCACGAGAACGTCCGGATGCATCGAGAAGGTGCGCTCAGCGGACGGGGACGCGAATCGAAGGCGCCCCTGGACGTCCGTGATCATGATCACGTCGGAGGCGTTGCGGATCAGCGAGGCATAACGGGCCTCGACGAGGTCCGCGGCACGCCGCTCGCGCAGCAGCGCATCGTCGCGCAGGATGACGCCCTGACGCAGCATGACCAGCAACGTCAGCACGAAGATGATCACGGTCATGACGGTCGTCGGCTTGCCGGCCTCGCCGCTCTCGAAGTAAACGAGCACGAGGAACGATACCAGCATAGCCATATACGGCAGGCCCTGGATCAGCGTGGTGCCGAACGCGCCTGTCTCTGACTTGGCAAGCGGCGGGCCGCGCATTTGTTCGCGCGCCGCGGCCACCAGCCAGGCGTAGCACGACAGGTAGATCGCGTCCGAGAGTCCGCCGGGCAGGTACTCGCCGGTTACCTTGGACATGGCCCAGACGATGTCGGCCAGAAACATCGTGGCGAAGCCGATCGTCAGCAGCACGAGCGTGCGGCGCCCGAAGGGACCCCTGCCGGCGTTCATCAGGAGCACGCCGAAGGCCAGCACCATCAGGCAGTTCAGCGCAATGTAGGTCTGGGTCAGGACATACTTGATGACATCGGGATCACCACCGGCGGCGTTGGTGGGCCGGATGACGAAGAACCAGAAGAAGGCGCCGAACCCGAGCATCAGGATCGTGCCGTCGAGGGCGAGGCGGCCCCAGGGCACACGTACGGCGCCCGCGCGGATCACGGTCAGTACGGCAGCGAACAGCAGCGGATAAAAAGCCAGGAAGAAGAAGTCGCCGACCGAGGGAAACGGGTCGTGTCCGAAATACCAGTAGGTGGAATTGAGCAGGTTGCCGACGCTGTAGACCGCGAGCGAAGCGGCGAGCAGTTGCCAGGTTCGCCGCGCCGCCGGATCCTGCGCACCGTACGCGGCGGTTGCGGCAAGCGCTGCCGCCCCGACACTGGTCGGGGAATCGGAGAACAAGGTGAAGACTTCGAGCGCCCGCCCGGCGCCAGAACTCACGACGGTCAGCAGAATCGCGGCGACGGTATAGACGACAAGCCCGACCGTCAGCGCGCCGGTCCAGCCGGCCGCGAAGGGTTGGCGCGGCGCTTCGATGAGGGTTGGTACCTGGCCTGTTGACATGTCGATACGTGCCCGTTCCCTGGCGAACGACCCTGCCCCCATGGCAGGCAGTCGACCGCCTCATATGTAACCTCAGCCGGTCCGGTGGTAACTGTGATCCGCGTCGGGAATTCGGGCCGGAGCAGCCTGCGGGATACCCTGCGATTACGGGTTCGTAAGCCTCGCAAGCCGCGCGCTGGCGATCGTGTACTTCGAGTTCGGCCTTGCGACGACCGGCGCTTCGATCTTGTGGTAGGCATTGATAGGCGTGTCCGTTGCGTCGAGCCGCTCCGCCGTCACCCTGCCGTCCTGCTAGAGTGCGTCCCGAACCCAGCGGGGTCCCGGGGATGACTATCGCACTTGCTCTTGTCGGCGCCTTGCTCGGGCTGTACATGAACGTGTACGGCCCGGGAATCCTGGGCCTCGGGCTTGGCGCCGCGCTCGGTTACCTGGTCGCAAGGGTCATCCAGCTCGGGCGCCGAGTGGATCAGCTGGAAGATACGCGCCGGGTGGTGTCCGCGCCGCAGTCGCGGCCCGCTCCGGCGGCCGAGAAACCCGCACCAGCACCCGCCGAGTGGGAACCCGCCACCGCAAGGCCACTCGACGTGCGCCTCCCGCCTGCCCGGCCGGCCGAGACCGCGAAAATTCCAACGGCCTCCGGCACCAACCGTCTCGATGAGGTATTTCGACTCGCTCGCGAGTGGCTCACCACTGGCAATGTGCCGGTCAAGCTTGGCGTCATCATCTCCTTCTTCGGCGTCGCATTCCTGCTCAAGTACGCGGTCGATCGCCGCCTGTTCGTCTTCCCGATCGAATTGCGCCTGCTCACGGTTGCCGCCGCTGCCGCGGTGCTCCTCGTGATCGGCTGGCGATTGCGCGCGCGCGCGCGTGTTTACGCGCTGAGCCTGCAGGGTGGCGGGCTCGGCATTCTGTATCTCACGACCTTCGCCGCATTCCGGCTTTACGAGCTGATCCCACCCGTGTTTGCCTTCGCATTGCTGGTCACGCTGACGATCGGCGGCGGCGCGCTCGCGGTGCTGCAGAACGCCCGTGGTCTGGCCACGCTCGGCGTTGCCGGCGGATTCCTCGCGCCTGTGCTCGTATCGACCGACGCGGGCAACCATGTCGTGCTGTTCTCTTACTACCTAGTGTTGAACGCACTGATCCTTGGCGTCGCCTGGTACCGGCCCTGGCGCGAGCTGAATTTGCTCGGCTTCGCCTTCACGTTCGTGATCGGTGGACTGTGGGCCTGGCAGCGCTACGAAACCGCGATGTACCAGAGCACGCAACCATTCGTGATACTGCACTTCCTGTTCTATCAGGGCGTGGCGATTCTCTTCGCGCGGCGCCAGGTGCCGGCACTGCGCGGCATTGTGGATGGCACGCTCGTATTCGGTACGCCTGTACTGGTCTTTGCCATGCAGGCCGTGATGTTGCGTGACACCGAGTTCGGCCTCGCATACAGCGCCTTGGCCGCTGCACTCTTTTACGTCGTGACCGCGACACTGCTGCATCGTGGAAGGCAACCGACCTTGCAGCTACTGATCGAGGCCTACGTCGCACTCGCTGTCGTGTTCGCCACGCTCGCAATTCCACTGGCACTGGACGCGCGCTGGACCGCCGCTAGCTGGGCGATCGAAGGCGCCGCACTCGTCTGGATCGGACGGCGGCAGGATCGTGCGCTCGCGCGCGCCGCCGGAGTGCTGCTCGTGATCGCGGCGGGTTTCTCCTTCATGGACCATGGCTGGCGCCGGCTTGAGGGTCCGCCGGTGTTGAACGGCAATTTGCTGGGCGGCCTGCTGATATCGCTGGCGGGGTTCTTCTCCGCGCGGCTGCTGGAGCGCGCGAGCGGCCGCTGGATCACCATCGAGATCTGGATCGCTCGCGTGCTCGTCGCTTTGGGAGTTGTGTGGTGGGTCGTCGCCGGCACGCGCGAGATCGTGGAACGCACCGCGCCGCTCTACCACCCAGCGGCACTGACGCTGCACTTCGCGCTGAGCGCGGCACTGATGACGCTGATCGCTGGTCGGCTGGCCTGGCAGGCGGGGCGCGCCGCAACGTTCGTGTCGTTGCCATTGTTCGCGCCGATGGTCGCCACGTATGCGTTCGCGGGCCAGAATCCTTCCTCCGAATACGGCTGGATCGCATGGCCGATCGCAATCGGCGTCCAGCTTTGGATGCTCCGGCAGCATGCTGCAGCGCTGCCCAGAGCTACGGAGGTCGCACATCCGGCAACCGTGGCGCTCACGGCCCTGCTGCTGATCGGCGAAATCCTCTGGCAGCTCGGGCAACAGACGCCCGGTGCGGTCTGGCCGGGTTCCGCGGCTTCGCTGGTGCCAGGGCTCATGCTGCTGGGCGTTTTCTGGCTGCAGACGAAGAACTCTTGGCCCGTCGCCGCGTATCCGCGTGCCTACACGCTCTGGGCCTGTGTCATTCTGCTCGCGCTGCAATGGCTGCTCGTCGGGTACCTGAACCTGGACACCAGCGGCGATCCCGCGCCGCTGCCCTACCTGCCGCTCGTCAATCCCGTGGATCTCGCGAGCATCTTTGCGCTGCTGTGCAGCTGGCATTGGTTGCGCGCCCACCGGGAGCTGCCTCGCAACGCCTATCTTTGGCTGGGCGGCATCGCTTTCGTCATCTCGACGCTCGCGCTGCTCCGCGCAACACATCATCTGGGAGGAGTGCCCTGGCGCGCGGAGCCGTTGTTCCAATCCGTGCTCGTGCAGGCGGCCGTGTCCGTCTACTGGGGCATGCTGGCCTTTGTCGCGATGGTCTATGGCGCGCGCCGCGCGCGCCGTTGGCTCTGGATGACTGGCGCCGTGCTGATGGGCGTCGTCGTCGCCAAGCTGTTCCTGGTCGACCTCGGCAATACCGGCACCGTCGCGCGCATCGTGTCATTCATCGCGATCGGCGGCCTGCTGCTGATCGTCGGCTATCTGGCGCCAGCGCCGCCTCGGCGCGCCGAGACTGCGCATGCGTGACCTCACTTCCTTGCGACCTGCGATCCTGATGGTGTCATGCCTTGCCGCAACGGCCGCGATTGCCGCCGCGCCGCCGGCCGACGAGATCCCGGCTCCAGATGCCTACGCCTATGGCTGGCCGATCGAACCGCAAACGCCGGCCGACTACTACGAACTCGAGCTGCCACTCGAGGTTTACCGCTCCGTCGCGGATCCGTCGCTACGCGACATCGGTGTCTACAACGCGCGGGGTGAACCCGTTCCACGATTGATCAGCGCGCCCGCGAGTCCACAGGCCCCGCCCGAGGAAACGCTGGAACTCGCCGTCCTGCCCGTGTACGCGCCGCCGGGCACGCCGGTGGGCGAAGTGCGGCTTTCACTCGATCGCAGTAGCGGCGGGGCGAGCGTCCGGATCGAAAGCGGCGCGCCCGCAGCCGATGCGGAACCGAAAGCGCTCGTTGGCTACTTTGCGGATCTCAAGGAGCCAAGGACCAACCTCCGTGCCGTCGAGCTCAAGTGGCCGCGTGAAGTCGAACCGGTCATCACGCAGCTGACGGTCGAAGGCAGCGTCGACCTCAACGAGTGGTTCACCCTGGGCAGCAGTACGATTGCCGGGCTGCGGCAGGACGAGGCGAGCATCGAGCAGCATCGCGTTGAACTTGCGGGCCGCGCCGTGCGTTACCTTCGTCTGAGCTGGCAGGCGGTGCCGGAAGGCTGGCGCGTTACCCGTCTGGTCGCGCATTACTCGCAGGCGGCACCCGAGGAGGCGCGCGAATGGCTCACGCTGACCTCGACCGGCCGCGATGCCGCGGACGGCGGGTACCTGTATGACGCGAGCGGTTGGCCGCTGGTCGATCGCCTGACGCTTGCACTGCCCGAGGAAAACAGCCTGATTCGTGCAAGCGTCCATTTCTGGCAGCCGTTCGGGGAGCGCTTGCAACGCGTGCATAACGGCTTGTTCTACCGGCTGAGCCGTAACGGCGCCGCGGTCGCGAGCGAGCCCGTGGCGCACACGCCGGAGCGTGCCGCACGCTGGAAAGTGGTCATCGAACGCGGCCAGCCCGAATTGCAACTCAGACTCACGCTCGGCTGGCGGCGCGACCGCCTGCTCTTCATCGCACAAGGCGAAGCGCCCTGGCAGCTCGTGGCGGGCAGCGCCCAGGACGCCGCAAATGATTTTCCGCAGGCAAGGCGCTTCTCGGATCCGGAAATGCGGCGGCTACTGCAGGACGCCGGGACGGGCGGCACTGCGACCCTCGGTGTGCGCCAGGAACTGGGTGGCCCGCAGCGGCTCCTGCCGTCACGCAGTCCCGCCTGGCGGCGCTGGCTGCTATGGCTCGGGCTCGTGGCCGGCGTGCTGTTGGTGGGTGGCATGGCGTGGCGCTTGCTGCGCCAGCCTGTCCACGCCGCAGGCCAGGGTGATTAGCGCCAGACCGCATCCGCCACACGCATCAGATTCTCGCCGAGAATCCCGCGAATCGCCGAAGTCGGGTAGCCGAGCCGCACCAGTCCCTCCGCCACATTCGGAATAACTTCCGGCCCCAGGAAGCCCATGCCGGCGCGGTAGCCCCATTCCGCCGGCCAGAGTTCGCGGCTCTTGCGCCCGGGCTCTTCCACACCCGAACCCTTGAACATGTAGTCGAGACCGAGGCCGACGTGCTCCGCGCCGACCAGCTGGGCGACGTAATCGATGTTCCGCACGACGGCATCCGTAGTCGGCTCACCGTCGCCGAGGAACAGTCCCACGCCGTTGATGCCGACGACCCCGCCGGTGGCCGCACAGGCCTTGATCAGATCGTCCGGGATGTTGCGCGGGTGGTCGCGCAGGCGGCGCGGATTGGAATGCGAAAAGATCACTGGCGTCTGTGACAGGTCCAGGATTTCGCGCGCCGTGCGGTAGCCGGTGTGCGAGCAGCACTTGATCATGCCGACACGATCCATCTCCCGCAGGATGTTTCGCCCGAGTTCCGTGAGTCCCTTGTCCTCCGGATCATGGCAGCCGCTGCCGGCGAGGTTCCGCCGGTTGTAGACGAGCAGCATCCAGCGCACACCGATCCGGTACAGGAACTCGACGAGGCTCAGCTGCTCGCCCAGCGCGTAGACGCCCTCGACGTCCAGGCACACAGCCAGCCGGCCGGATTCCGTGGCCGAGCGGATGTCGTTGGTAGTCAGACCCAGGACATATTCGTCGGGATGACTCTGGACGTAGTGTCGGATGCTGGCGGCCGTGCGAATCAGCACTTCGAGTGGCACATGGCTGTCGCCGATGTTGATCGTCACGACATTGACGCCGGCATTCCGATAGCGCGCGATCCCGGGCAGCCACTGCTCGGTGTCGTTGAAGGGCAGGCAGGCGTGGTTGTCCCAGACGATCCCGGATGTGCTCATTGTGCTAGCATTCTATCCAATGAAAATTTCAATGTACGACGCCTGCGTGCCGCCCGGCATCCGCATGCTGACGAATCTCGCGGCTATACTCGAGAAGGCCGCCGCGCATGCCGAGGCGAAGAAAATCGATACCGAAGTCCTGGTCAACGCGCGCCTTTACCCGGACATGTTCCCGCTGGTGCGGCAGGTGCAGATCGCTTCCGATTCGGCCAAAGGCGGCGCAGCGCGGCTCGCGGGCCTCGAGCCGCCGTCCTGGGAGGACAATGAGACGACACTGGCCGAGCTGATAGCCCGCGCGAAGAAGACGGTCGCCTATCTCGAGACTCTGAAGCCCGCGCAATTCGAGGGTTCAGAAGACCGCACGATTAACTGGAAAACTCGCACGACCGAGCGGACCATGCAGGGCCAGCCCTATCTCGTGCATCACGTGCTGCCGAATCTCTACTTCCACGTGACGACGGCCTACAACATCCTGCGCCACAACGGCATCGAACTCGGCAAGATGGATTACCTCGGCCGCGCCTAGAGTCAGCCGGTCGCCGGCAGGCTGCCGAATCGCCCGCTCTGGTAATCGCGAATTGCCTGCGCAATCTCGCGATCGCTCGTCATCACGAAGGGCCCGTAGCCGACGACCGGCTCATTGAGCGGCT
>CAYZDW010000150.1:0-4536 GCA_964477175.1 uncultured Steroidobacteraceae bacterium
CGACGCGTGATTCAGGCGATCCCCGAAGACGGCAGCGTCGCGTGTGGCGAGCGCGCCGACGAGACCGAGATTCGCCATGTAGCCGGTTGAGAAAACAATGGCCCGCTCGCGCCCGGTATAAGCCGCGAGTTCCTGCTCGAGCGCTTCGTGCTCGGTCTGATGTCCGGTGATCAGGTGCGAAGCGCGCGCGCCGACGCCGTGAACGCGCGCGGCGCCGATGAAGGCTTCGATGACCTGCGGATGCGCGGCGAGGCCGAGGTAGTCGTTGCTGCAGAAGTCGACGCAGTGACGGCCATCGAGCTCGATGTCCGCGGTCTCCGGCTCGCCGCGTCGCACCGTGCGGCGGCGGCGGCGCAGGCCGCGGGCATCGAGTTCCGCGAGTGCTGGCCCGAACTTGATCGATGGGAAAGGCACAGGACTCAGCAGGTCGCGGCGGACGGTTCCGGCCGGATTCCGAGCCGCCCGAACAACGCGTGATCGCTCGCCGTGTCCGGATTGCCGGTGGTCAGGAGCTTCTCGCCATAGAAAATCGAATTCGCGCCTGCCAGGAAGCACAGCGCCTGCATCTCGTCGCTCATCGAACTGCGCCCTGCCGACAGGCGCACATGCGCGCGCGGCATCAGGATCCGCGCAACCGCGATGATTCGCACGAACTCGATCGGATCGAGCGGCGCGGCCCCCGCGAGCGGCGTTCCCTCGACCTGCACGAGCTGGTTGACCGGCACGCTTTCAGGGTGGGGAGAAAGCGTCGCCAGCGTGTGCAGCAGCGCAACGCGATCGGATGCGTCCTCGCCCATGCCGAGGATGCCGCCGCAGCAGACGTTGATGCCGGCGTCGCGCACCGCGGCGAGTGTGTCGAGGCGATCCTGATAGGTCCGCGTCGTGATGATCTCGCCGTAGTAGTCCGCGGAGGTGTCGAGGTTGTGGTTGTAAAAGTCGAGGCCTGCGTCCTTGAGCCGTCTGGCCTGCGCGGGCGTCAGCATGCCGAGTGTCGCGCAGGTCTCGAGACCGAGCGCACGCACGCCGCGCACCATCGCAGCGACGGTCTCGAGGTCGCGGTCCTTGGGGCTGCGCCAGGCCGCGCCCATGCAGAAGCGCGTCGCGCCGTTTTCTTTTGCCGCGCGCGCCCGCTCGATCACGTCGCCGGGGTCCATGAGCGCCTCGCGCTCGAGACCCGTGTCGTAACGAATGCTCTGCGGGCAGTAGGCGCAATCTTCGGGGCAGGCGCCGGTCTTGATGGACAGGAGCGTCGAGACCTGGACCTGATTGGGATCGAAGTGCCGGCGATGGACCGACTGCGCGTGGTAGATCAGGTCGGCGAATGGCAGGGCGTGAAGCTCCTGCACCTCGGGGAGCGTCCAGTCGCTCCTGATCTCGCAGAGCCGCCCGGGGTTCAGGCCCATCGCATTACTCCTCCAACCCGTTGAAATTGAACCGAACCCAAAGGCTGGCACCGCTTCAGGCTCGCGGCGTGGGGAAGTATTGGAATGCCCCGGCAGTCTGTCAACCAGAGCCGTACAAATGGGTTTACGGCCGGGCGGCGGCTCTGGTCCACGGGCTTTTCCCCGCAACTTGCTACCTGTGCCTGGATCCGGGCCAGAGGCCTGCGCTCGACCTCTGCGCCGGCTGTGAGGCTGACCTTCCGGCCAATGTTCCGGCCTGCCCGGTCTGCGCTGCGAAGGTTTCGCAGCCAGGCTCGACCTGCCGCCGATGCCGCCGACGCGGCCGCGCCTTCGATGCGGCATTCGCGCCGTATCGCTACAAGTTTCCGCTGGTCGAACTGGTGCACCGGATGAAATACCGCGGCGTGCTCCCGATCACGCGCATTCTCGGATGTGTGCTCGGCAAGCGATTGGCGAATCGCGGTACTCCGCAGGTCGATGCGATCGTGCCAGTGCCGTTGCACGCCGGGCGCGAACGCAAGCGCGGCTACAACCAGGCGCGCGAGATCGCGGTCTTCGCTGCGCGCGAACTCGGGTTGCCGGTGCAGGACCGCCTTGCGCGTCGTATCCGTGAAACCGCTGAACAGACCGGACTCGCGGCCGGCGCGCGAAGGCGCAACCTGCGCGGCGCATTCATGATCGAAGCGGGCGATGTCCCGTCGCGTGTCGCGATCGTGGACGACGTGTTGACGACCGGCGCCACCGCGGAGTCGCTTGCGCTCGCGCTGAGCCGCGCCGGCTGCCGGCGGATCGAGGTCTGGGCGGTCGCGCGGGCCTAGCCGGCTCTACGGCCGCTGTCATTGCGGGGCTCGCCATCTGGTCGCACACTGACCGGGACAGTTGCGTAGGGGATGGCCGCCGTGCTTGACCGCAGTTTCTTTTGCGCGCTTCTGCTGCTGCTACCGACTGAAGACGCTGCGTCTGCCGACGCAGCGGAGTGGACGGATGCGCCGGCACGGTGGACGGAAGGGCTCAACTACACCGCTTTCTGCGGACCAGGCGAGTGGCATTTCAGCGCATTTGGCGTTGAGGTGCCGGCCGATGACCCGGATACCACCGCGAATCAACCGGACGTAACCCAGGCTGCTGGCGATGTCAGCCGGCTTCAGCCGAAGGAAATCTCTGTCGCCAAGATTTTCTTCAGGCAGGTCCACAAGAGAGCTGCGAACTGGCTCAAGGACGGACCCAAGGTCGACGAACTGATTGATTTGCGAGTCGCCCGGAATGACGACGGCGAACTTACGGTGCAGGCGTTCGCTGGCACGACGCTGGGAGCCTGGCGAACTTACAAACCTAAGTTCACCTCATGTCGGCCGGGTATGCCCTTGCGGATCCAGACGAGCGCTTGGGACTATGGCGAAGAAGATGCCAGTCTGGCACTAGGGAATGACGGATCTCTGGTGGTTCGCCTGGACACGGTCGACGAATACTGGTGGCCGCTTCCACCGATTCCGATGGGCAAGTCAAGATGGCGTTTTTACGCGCGTTTCCCCGCCACGGCCGCACCAGACGGTGCCGCTTCCGTCCAATTGACAGGCGGCTCCTGCCCGACACCCTTTGGGATCACGCCTTCCTGCTGGAAATCGCGCAGCGCGCGAAGGAGCATCTGTTCAACAATCGTGTCCCACGCTTCAAGAAGGCCAATTGGCTCCGTCAGGCCTTCCGCCTCCTTCGACTTGCCTTCATACAGGAGGATTGCATGTTCGTATCCCCTGGTCGCAGTCCGGCCGCCCGTGCTGATGACGACCACCAGTTCATAAACCCATCTCACGCGCCTGCCGGGCCCACTCCTGTCGTACGAGCCCTTCTTCATCAGGTCCTTTAGCGTTACCGTGCAGGTGCCATCCTCCGCAGCGTAGGAGGACCGGATCAGCCCGGATTGGCGCAGCACTTGCACCACATGGTCACGCAGTCTGCTTTCCCCGAATACCATAGACATGGCGTCCGTCCCGCTTACAGATAGCTTGAGCAGTAGTGGTTTCGCGGGCGTGGCGAGGTCCTCGTACCGCGTGGTGCTGTATGCCGGATCAACGTAGAAACGGTCTGCGCCGTGACAGACCGGTGCGACGGCGAGCGCCAGCAGCAGTAATAAGTAGGATTTCATCCGGATCACCCGCGGTAGAGGTAATCGAGCGCGAGCCCGATGAACACGACGAGCCCAAAGTAGTGGTTGTTGTTGAAGGCGCGGAAGCAGGCATCGGGCTCACGATCGCGGATCAGCCACTGCTGATACATGAAAAACGCGGCGCCAGCCGCGAGACTCGTGCGATACCAGAGGCCGAGCTGTGCATCGTCGCCGGCCAGCCACAGCGCGAACAACACCATCAGCTGCATCACGCCGATGATGACGCGGTCCGCGTCGCCGAACAGGATCGCGGTCGACTTGATCCCGATACGCAGGTCGTCCTTGCGATCGACCATCGCGTACATCGTGTCATAGACCGCCGCCCACAACACCACGGCCGTGAGCAGGAGCCAGGCAATCCTCGGTACCTCGCCGGTTTGCTCCGCGAAAGCCATCGGGATCGACCAGCCGAATGCGACGCCAAGGAAAAACTGCGGCAGGTGGACGAAACGCTTGAGCCAGGGGTAAGTCACCGCGAGCAGGCCGCCCGCCACGGCGTACAGGCGTGCGAGCGGTTCCAGTTGCATCGCGAGCCAGGTCGCGACGAGCCCGAGCACGACGAAGAGCATCAGGGCCTCGCCCGGCGCGATGCGCCTGGCGGCGAGCGGGCGGTCGCGCGTGCGCTGGACGCGCGGATCGAAATCCCGGTCCGTATAGTCGTTGATCACGCAGCCGGCCGAGCGCATGACCAGGACGCCCGCGAGGAAGATCAACAGCAACTTCTGATCCGGCCGGCCGCTGCCCGCGATCCACAGCGCCCACAACGCCGGCCACATCAGCAGCCAGATGCCGATCGGGCGGTGCAGCCGCATCAGGAGCGCGTATTCGCGGATCGTGCTGCCGATCGCGATGGCAGCGTCGCGCACAGCGTGCGGCCTGAAGGTCGGCTTGTAGGTCGGATCGCGCCGTGGCTTCGGCGGCGGAACCGGACGCAATTCGGCGTTCATCGCAGCGCCTCGGGCAGGAATA
>CAYZDW010000151.1:0-4634 GCA_964477175.1 uncultured Steroidobacteraceae bacterium
CTACCTTGACTGGCGTGACATACCAGGAATTGCAGGCCGTGCTCGACGGCTTCGGTTCGGCGGTCGGCGCTGCCGAGGCGCACGGCTGCCTGTGCGGCGCGATGTGCGCGCGTGAGGGCTACGTGACGCCGGAATGGGTCGGCGAACTGATCAAGGCCGATACGAGCCCCCGGCTCGATGGCAAGCTGGAGCAGGTGCTGCGGGCGCTGCACCAGGAGACGCTCGAAGCGCTGCAGTCGCAGGACTTCGCGTTTGCGCCGCTCGTTCCGGATGAAGGCGTGGCGCTCGAAGAACGGGTGGAGGCGCTCGCGGCCTGGAGCGGCGGGTTCCTCTACGGAATCGGTGCGGGTGGCGCAGGCAGCCGGATCGCCGGGGTCGCGCGGGCGCGGCTGGATCCGCAGGAAACCGCCGAAGACGGCGAGAAAGCATTCACGGAGCTGTTCGAATACATGCGGGCCGGCGTGCAACTTGCGTTCGACGAACTCGCGGCGCTGCGAACGGCGCAGCCACAGTCCGAGGCCGTCGTCCATTGAGCAAAGCATGAAGAACGGCGAGTTCGCGAAGCGCAGGCGCCAGTTGATGCGCATGATGGGCAAAGACGCTATTGCGATCCTGCCGGCCGCGCCCGTCCGGCTCCGCAACGGCGATGTCGATTACCTCTATCGTCCCGACAGCGATTTCTACTATCAGACGGGATTCCCAGAGCCGGAGGCGGTCGCCGTGCTGCTGCCGGGTCGGCCGCAGGGCGAATACGTGCTGTTCCTGCGCGACCGCGATCCCGCGCGCGAGATCTGGGATGGCGCGCGCGCCGGGCCGAAGGGTGCGGTCAGGGACTACGGCGCCGACGACGCGTTCCCGATCCAGGATATCGACGAAATCCTGCCCGGCCTGCTGGAGCGCTGCTCGCGGGTCTTCTACACGATGGGCACGCATCCGGAGTTCGACCAGCGCGTGATCGGCTGGGTCAACCGCCTTCGCGCGCAGACCAAGCAGGGCCTGCACACGCCGCAGGAATTCGTCGCGCTGGATCACCCGTTGCACGAGCTGCGCCTGTTCAAGAGCCGCGCCGAGCTCGCCGCGATGCGCCGGGCCGGTCGAATCGCCTGCGCGGCGCACCGGCGCGCGCTCGCCGCGACCGCGCCGGGCCGCATGGAGTACGAGGTGATGGCCGAGATCCTGCACGAATTCCACCGCAACCAGGCCGACATCTCCTACCACCCGATCGTCGGCAGCGGGCCGAACTCCTGTGTGCTGCATTACCGCGACAACGACCGCGAGATGAAGGATGGCGAATTGCTGCTGATCGACGCGGGCTGCGAGTACCAATACTACGCATCCGACGTCACTCGCACGTTGCCGGTCGGCGGCCGCTACAAGGCCCGCCAGCGCGACGTCTACGAGGTCGTGCTGGAGGCGCAAAAAGCGGCGATCTCGAAAGTCCGGCCGGGCTGTCACTGGAACGACCCGCACGACGCCGCGGTGCGCGCGATCACCCGCGGACTGGTGCGCATCGGTCTCCTGCAAGGGCCCGTCGCCAAGCTCATCAAGGATGGTGCGTACCGAAAATATTTCATGCACCGAACGGGCCACTGGCTCGGCATGGACGTGCACGACGTCGGCGAATACAAGGTCGGCGAGCAGTGGCGGCTGCTCGAGCCGGGCATGGTCACGACCATCGAGCCGGGCGTCTACATCGCACCGGGCTCGAAAGGCGTGGCCCGCGAATGGTGGGGCATCGGCGTGCGCATCGAGGACGACGTCGTCGTGACGAATGACGATCCCGAGGTGCTGACCGCGGCGATGCCGACCGATCCGGACGAGATCGAGCGCCTGATGGCGGCGGCCTGAGCCCGCCTGCCGGCGAAGCCCCGTGGATCAATCCAGCTTGCTGCGTTGCGACGTCGCCATCGCCGGCGGTGGCATGGTCGGCCTGTCGCTCGCGGCCGCACTCGCGGACCTGCCACTCGATGTGGTCGTCATCGAGCCGGTCGCGCCCGAGGCCGGTGAGCAGCCCAGCTTCGATGCGCGCACGACGGCTTTGTCCTCTGGCAGCCGACGTGTGCTCGAGGGCATCGGCGTGTGGCCGGCCGTCGCCGCCCAGGCCACGCCGATCCGCAAGATCCACGTGTCGGAACGCGGCGCCTTCGGCTTCGCGCGCCTGACTGCCGAGGAGCAGGGCGTCGCGGCCCTCGGTTACACGATCGAGAATCGGCAGCTGGGCCGGGCCCTGCGAGCGCGCTGCGGCGCCATCACGCGTCTCACGCTGTGCCACGCCGGCGTGCGCGAGCTGTCACCGGGCGAGGATGCGGTGCGCATCGTGACCGACCAGGGGCAGGAGATCGCGGCCCGCCTGGTCGTCGCTGCGGACGGCGCCCAGTCAAGGGTGCGCAGCGCCCTCGGCATCGACGCCACCGTGTCGGAATACGGCCAGCATGCGGTCATCGCGCATGTCGACACCGAACGCTTCCACGACTACACGGCCTACGAACGATTCACGCCGTCCGGGCCGATTGCCGTGCTTCCGATCGCCGAAGGGCGATCCGCGGTGGTCTGGACGCTGGCGCCGGAGGCGGCTGCCCGCGCACTGGCGCTCCCCGATGCAGCATTCATCGGCGAGCTGCAGCAGGCTTTCGGATTGCGGCTGGGTCGCTTCACGCGCGTGGGCCGCCGCCAGGCCTATCCGCTCGCGCTGACGCGCTCCGAGCGGCAGTCCGGCCCGAGAGCGGTGGTCATCGGCAACGCCGCGCAGGGCCTGCACCCGGTCGCGGGGCAGGGATTCAACCTGGGACTACGCGACGTCGCGACGCTCGCCGAGGTGCTCGCCGACGCGATCTCTGAACAGGAGGGCGCAGCCGATCCGGGTGCGGAACGCGTGCTCGAACGCTACACCCGCTGGCGGCAACCCGACCGGCAAGCCGTGATTCGTTTCACCGACGCGCTGGTCCGGGGCTTCGGCAATCCACTGGCGCCGTTGCGGGCCGCGCGGGCCTCAGGATTACTGCTGTTCGACCTGATGAGTCCGGTCAAGCACGAGTTTGCGCGCCGGACCATGGGCCTGGCCGGCCGCCTGCCGCGTCTCGTGCGCGGGCTGCCGCTCGTTTCCGCGCGCGCATGAAGCACGATTTCGATCTGCTGATCGTCGGCGGTGCGATGGCCGGTGCGGGCGCGGCGGCGTTGTTCGCCGCGAACCCGAAGACCGCCTCGCTGCGCATTGCACTGCTCGAGCCAAAGCCGGTAACCGCGCCGGCCGCGACGGAACCGCTCGACCTGCGCGTATCGGCGCTGTCGCGGGCATCGCAGCGCCTGCTCGAGCTGACCGGAGCCTGGCCGGCCGTGGTCGCGCGCGGTGCTGCGGCCTACCAGCGCATGGTCGTGTGGGAGGAACGCGCGACTCCCGATGGGCCGGGCGCCCTGCATTTCGACGCGGCGGAACTGGGCGAGCCGGATCTCGGCCACATCGTCGAGAATCGCGCGGTCCAGGCGGCGCTGCTCGAACGCGCGATGGCGACGGGCGTCGTACTACTGCGCGCCGGGCTCGCGTCGCTGGCGACTGGCGGCGATGCCGTCCGCATCGCCACGACCGACGGCCGGGAATACGGTGCGGCGCTCGTCATCGGCGCCGATGGCAGCGAATCGGCAGTGCGATCCCAAGCGGGCATCACGACGCGGGGCTGGGATTACGACCAGCGCGCCGTCGTCACGCACCTGTCCTGTGAACGCGCGCACCGGGACACCGCCTGGCAGCGATTCCTCGACACCGGGCCGCTCGCGCTCCTGCCGCTTGCGGACGGACGCGTGTCGCTGGTCTGGACGACGACGCCAGCGCTCGCCGAGGACCTCGTCCGCTGCGGTGAGGGCGATTTCGCCGAACGCGTGACCGCGGCGTCGGCAGGCGTGCTGGGACGGCTCGAGGCGACCGCCGCGCGCGCATCGTTTCCGCTCCGGCTGCTGCATGCGCGGCGCTACGCGGCGGAGAGAATCGCACTCATCGGCGACGCGGCCCACACGGTCCACCCCCTGGCAGGGCAAGGCATCAACCTGGCATTCCTCGACGCCGCGGCGCTCGTTGACGTCGTGGGTGCGGCGCTCGAGGCCGGCGATGATCCGGGCGAGCTGCGCGTGCTCAGGCGCTACGAGCGTTGGCGCAAAGCGGAAGCGCTGCCCGCGATCGCGCTGCTGGACGGCATCAAGCGGCTGTTCTACGGCGGCGACGCCCTGCAATCCCGGCTGCGCCGCGCGGGCCTCGACCTGGTCGAGGGGTCCGGCTCGCTCAAGCGGGTGTTGATGCAGCGCGCGCTCGGCGTGGCCGGCGAAGTGCCGGCCTCGGTGCGCCGCCCGTCTTCATGAGCGGATGTCAACGTCCTTGGTCTCGCGCAGGAACAGCAGCCCGATGATTCCCGTCATCGTCGCGATGACGATCGGGTACCAGAGCCCGTAGTAGATATTGCCGGTCCGGACGACCAGCGCGGCCGCCAGAAAAGGCAGGAAACCGCCGAACCATCCGTTGCCGATGTGGTAGGGCAGGCTCATGGACGAGTAGCGGATGCGGGTCGGGAACAGTTCCACGAGGAAGGCGGCGATCGGCCCGTAGACCATGGTCACGTAGATCATTAGGAGCGTCAGCAGCAGGACCG
>CAYZDW010000152.1:0-3241 GCA_964477175.1 uncultured Steroidobacteraceae bacterium
TCGTACACCGTGATGCCCATGTCGTTGATCGTGTTGACGATGTCCTCGATCTGTTCCGGATCGACGATCTCGGGCGGCAGGTGGTCGTTGACCTCCGCGTAGGTCAGGTAGCCCTGCTCTTTGCCGCGCGCGATCAGCAGCTTGAGCTGCGACTGGCGATCTTCGGGAATGACCGGGAGCTTCTTGTCGCTCAAGGGTGGCAACCTCGTGGCGGGGATCAGCGCCAAAAAAGAGCCGGGCATTATACAGGTGGGCCGGCCCGGGGTCGAAGCCGAAGGCCCGCGCTCAGCTCCCGGCCTGGCTGCCGCGGCTTCCCAGAAGTCTTTGAAATTCCTGCTGTTCTTCGTTGCTGAGCTTCCGCTCACGCGAAAGCGCTATCAGGTCGTTGAGACGCTTTTCGGGCCCGAATTCCGCCGCGAGGCGCCTAAGCGCCATGACGAGGTCGCGACCGGCCGCCCGCGCATCGCGCACCAGCGACTCCTCGGCGGCGAGTTCGGCGAGCCGCGCGCCTTCGGGCCGTTCGCGCCAGCGTTCGATCAGCTGCGCGGTACTGAGTTCCGGCTCGGCGCGCGTCATCTCGAGCAACTCGAGCAGCACGGCGAAGGCCTTGTGGTCGCCCTGAAGAAACGCGGGCCGTTCCGTGACCGCGCGCGCGCTCGACGGGTGGTGCAACAGAAGCATGATGGTCTGGGTCAGTAACGGATGCCGGCCCGCCGAGACCGCTGTCCTGCCGCGCGATGACCGGCCCCTGCGCTCGGCCTCTGGCCGCGCCTTGAGCAGCTCAGCCAAGCGGCCTGCGGGCATGCGCACTTCCTGGGCGAGGCGTTCGAGCAGCAACTCGTGGTACACGCCCGCCGGCACGCGCGCGAGCAAAGGCCTGACGAGCTCCGCGAGCCGCGCGCGGCCGTCGATGCTCGCGAGGTCTGCCTGCGCCGCGAGTTGCGTTACGAGGAATTCCGACAGCGGCTGCGCAGTGGCGAGGCGCGCCTCGAAGGCCTCCGCGCCTTCCTCGCCAACCAGAGTGTCCGGATCGTGGCCCTCGGGCAAGAACAGGAACCGGAGCTGGCGGCCGTCGCGCGCGTGCTCGAGGGCGTTCTCGAGCGCGCGCCAGGCGGCGGCGCGGCCCGCGCGATCGCCGTCGAAACAGAACACGAGTTCGCTGGTCACGCGGAACAGGCGATTCAGGTGCTCGGGCGTCGTCGCGGTGCCGAGTGTCGCGACGGCGTAGGCGATTCCCGCCTGGGCGAGACGCGCGACGTCGACGTAACCCTCGACGACCAGCAGCCGGTCGATCTTGCGCAGCGCCTGGCGTGCTTCGTAAAGGCCGTAGAGTTCGCGCCCCTTGTGAAAAAGCGGCGTCTCGGGCGAGTTGAGATATTTCGGTTCACCTTCTTCGATGATCCTGCCGCCGAAAGCGATCACACGCCCGCGCGCATCGCGGATTGGAAACATGATTCGGTCGCGGAACCGGTCGTAAAAGCCCGATTCACCCTTGCCGCTGCGCTCGATAACCAGACCGGCATCCGCAAGCATGCGCTCGCGCTCCGGGCTGCCGCCGAAGCGCTTCAGCACGCTGTCCCAGGCATTCGGCGCACAGCCGATCGCGAACTTGACGCAGGTTTCCTGCGTGATGCCGCGGCCGGCGAGGTATTGTTTTGCCTGCGCGGATTCGCGCAAGGAATCGCGATAGAACTGCGAGGCCTGCGCCAGCAATTCGTAGAGCTCGTCGCCGGGCCGCGCGCGTGCGCCACGGCCGTCGTCCTCGCGCGGCACCTCGAGCCCGAGCCTTGATGCGAGTTCCTCGACCGCATCCGGGAACGGCAGCTTGTCGTGCTCCATCAGGAAGCCGAGCGCCGTGCCGTGCGCGCCGCAGCCGAAGCAGTGATAGAACTGTTTGTCGGGGCTGACCCAGAACGATGGAGTCTTCTCGGCGTGGAATGGGCAGCAGGCCTTCCACTCGCGGCCCGCGCGCTTCAACTGCACGCGGCTGCCGATCAGTTCGACGATGTCGGTGCGGGCGATCAGTTCGTCGATGAAGGACTGTGGAATGCGGCCGGCCATGCGACAAGATACCTCAGGCCGGAAGCAGCTTGCCGGCGGACCAGCCTACGCTGTGCAGCCTTCCGAGCAGGGCCAGGACCTCCGCGCGCCCCGAGCGTGAATGGAGCGGCAGTGTCAGCACATCGCCGGGGCGCGCCCAGGCGAGCGCCGTGCGCACGGCGCTCAATTCGTCCGGCTCCTCGCGGATCACCGTATCCGGCAGCCCCGCGTTTCGCAGGGCCCGGCGCAGGGTGGCCGGCACCTCGCCTTCGCCGCGGCCGCGCCGGTAGCCTGCAAGTTCCTTGACGACGACAAGATTTGGTCGTGCTGCGGCCGCGACCATCGCCAGGCGTTCCATGTCGGCATCCGCACGGTTGCCGCCCTGACCGAGCAGGAGTGCGAGCCGCCCGGCCGTCTGTAACCGGCCGGTCCCGGATCAGCCCTTTGACGCGGCGAGGTTGCCGAGCGAGGCGACCCGCGTGTGCAGGTTGAAGGTCGCGCCAGCGACCAGGATATGCACGTTGAGGCCGAGGATGCCGATTGGCTGGCCTTCGACGGCTGAGTCCACCGACGAGAAAGTGACCTTCGACGCATCCACGACGGTTACGCCGCCGCTGCCCTCGACCTCGAGAGTTTCGTCGGGCCCGATGAACGCGGCGGTGTCCTCATCGAGGCCAATGCCGACCGCGAAGGGATTGTAGGCGAGGGCGGTGATCAGCCGGCCCAGCCGGTCGCGCTGGCGGAAGTGCTGGTCGATGATGAAGCGGTTCGTCAGCCCGAGCCCCTGGGCGAGCCGCACGCTGCCGGCGATCGGCGAGGAGCCGTCGTCGCCGAAGGCGATCATGTGCTCGGCCAGGATACTGGCGCCGGCGCTGGTGCCGCCGATGGTGACACCGCGGGCGTTCTGCGCGCGGATCAGCTTGGCGACCGGCGTGCCGCCCAGCAGTGTCGTCAGCCTCAACTGATTGCCGCCCGTGAAAAAGATGCCGGTCGCTTGGGCGAGACGCTCGAGACGGCCCGGCTCCTGGCAATCGCGCCGTGTGTCGAAGTCCATCACGGCGACGCGCCCCGCGCCGAGATTCCGGAACAGCTGCTCGTAGCGCGGCCCGGTCTCGTGCGCGCGGCTCGCGGTCGGGATCACGACGATGTCGGCGTCGTCACCACCCGAAACGCGCACGAAGCGCTCGAGGATGCGCGGGTC
>CAYZDW010000153.1:0-5696 GCA_964477175.1 uncultured Steroidobacteraceae bacterium
GTCGCGGAAGGTCACCGCAACCTCCCCGAGGCCGGGGCCAACATTGTTGATTGATGCAGCGACCGCTGACCAGGCCGTCACCTGATCGAGCCCGAGCATCATGAGGGAAAGCATCATGACGCCAAATACGATGAAGTACATTGCGAAAAAGCCGGCTACTCCGACGATCACATGGGGCGGAACAGACTTGCCGGCGAGCTTGACGGGGATCTCCGCACTCGGGTGGACGAGCCGCTTCAGTTCCGCGAGACCCTGGCGGAACACCAGCAGCCAGCGGATCACCTTCATGCCCCCGGTCGTCGAGCCCGCACAGCCGCCGATGAAAGTCAGAAGCATCAGCAGCGCCGGCAGTGCGCCGGGCCAGTGGGCAAAGCCCGTCGTGGTGTAGCCGGTGCCCGTGTGTACGGATACGACATGAAAGCTCGCGTGGCGCAGCGATTCGGCCAGCGTGCTGAACTCGCCCTGAAGCCAAAGGTAAACGGTAGCCCCGGCGATGATCGCGGCAATGAGCGTGAAATACGCCATAAATTCTGGATCGCGCAGGAAAAGGCCCGGGCTGCGCCGGCGCAACGCCGAAAAATGCAGCGCAAAGCTCGCACCACCGAGAAACATGAACACCGTGGCGACCGCATCGACAGCTGCGCTATCGAAGTGCCCGATGCTGGCGTCATAGGGCGAGTAGCCGCCGGTCGACATCGTAGTGAAAGCGTGCGCGACAGCATCGAAGCCGCCCATTCCCGCGAAGTAGTAACAGGCAGCGCAGATCGCGGTCAGCAGCACGTAGACGAACCACAGCGCCTTGGCCGTCTGCGTGATGCGCGGCGTCAGCTTCTGGTCCTTGATCGGCCCGGGTGTCTCTGCCTTGTACAGCGACATGCCGCCGATGCCGAGCACGGGCATCAACGCAACTGCCAGCACGATGATGCCCATGCCGCCCAGCCACTGGATCTGCTGGCGGTAATACAGGATGGATTTCGGCAGCTCGTCGAGTCCGACAATGACGGTCGCACCGGTGGTCGTGAAGCCGGACACGGCCTCGAACACCGCATCCGTGAAGCTGAGCGCCGGCACGTCGCTGATCAGGAACGGCGTCGCGCCAGCAAGCCCGAGGCAGATCCAGAACACCGCAACGACCAGGAAACCGTCGCGCAGCCGCAAGTCGCGGCGGACGTTCCGCACCGGCAGCCACAGCAGCGACCCTACAGCGGCGACGATCAGGAAAGAGCCCAGGAACGGCTGCCAGTGACCATCGCCGTAAACGAGCGCGACGCCGATCGGCGGCAGCATCGTCAGGCTGAACATCAGGAGCATCAGCCCGAGGATGCGCTGCACCATCGAGAGATTCATGCGCGCGTGCCGGCCTGGAACAGCCGTCCGACCTCCTCGACATGGCGGCGGTCGGTCAGGAACAGGATCACGTGGTCGTCCGCCTCGATGACCATGTCGTGGTGCGCCATCACGACCTGCTCGCCACGCACAATGGCGCCGATCGTCGTGCCCTCGGGCAGCTCGATCTGGTCGATGCGCTTTCCGGCCACCGGCGAATCGCGGCTGTCGGCGTGGACGATTGCCTCCATCGCCTCGGCGGCGCCACGCCGCAGCGAATGCACGCGCACGACGTCGCCGCGGCGCACGTGGGCCAGCAGCGCGCCGATCGTGATGGTCTGCGGCGAGATCGCGATGTCGATCTTGCCGCCTTCCATGAGTTCGGCGTAGGAAGGCTTGTTGATCAGCGCCATCACCCGGCGCGCCCCGAGCTTCTTGGCGAGCATCGCCGAGAGAATGTTCGCCTCCTCGGCGTTGGTCAGCGCCACGAACACGTCCGTATCGTCGATGTTCTCCTCGAGCAGCAGCTCCTCGTCGGCGGCGTCGCCCACCAGCACCAAGGTGTTGCGCAGCGTCTCGGCGGCGCTGCGCGCTCGCTCGGCGCTGCGCTCGATCAGCTTGACCTGCGCGCGTTCCTCCAGTGCCTGGGCGAGCCGGAAGCCGATGTTGCCGGCGCCGGCGATGACCACGCGCCGTACCGGGGCCTCCTCGGTGCTGAGCTCCTTCATCATCGCGCGTATGTCGTCGCGCGCGGCGATGAAGAACACCTCGTCGTGCTCGGCAATCGTGGTGTCGCCCTCGGGCTTGATGTTCTGACCGCTGCGATAGATTGCGGCGACGCGCACCTCGCGGTCCGGTATGTGCGCGCGCAGTTCCTTGAGCTGGTGGCCGACGAGCTTGCCGCCCATGACCGCGCGCATGCCGACGAGCTGCACGCGTCCGTCCGCAAAATCGAGCACCTGCAGCGCACCGGGGTAGCGCACCAGGCGTTCGACGTAGTCGGTGACGAGCTGCTCGGGGCTGATCGCGAGGTCCACCGGGATGGCGGCGTCGCCGAAGAGTTCCGGTCGGTGGTGGTAATCGCCGGAGCGGATGCGCGCGATCTTGGTCGGCGTGCGGAACAGCGTCCACGCGACCTGGCAGGCGATCATGTTGACTTCGTCGCTGTTCGTGAGCGCGACGATCATATCGGCGTTGCCAACGCCCGCCGCCTCGAGCACGGCCGGGTGCGCGGCGTTGCCGGAGACGGTGCGGATATCGAGCCGGTCCTGCAGGTCGCGCAGCACCTCGTCGCGGGTGTCGACCACCGTGACGTCGTTGGCCTGTTCGCGGGACAGCTGGTGGGCGGCCGTGCTGCCCACCTGACCGGCGCCGAGAATGATGATTTTCAAGGCGGTTCCTGCCCCGGCGGCTGAGCCGCCTGTGACGCGTGGCGGCAGATTCTAGCGCAGCGCGACGATCATGGCCGTCGCCCGGCAGGAAATCAGGACTTTCCTAGATCTGCACGAGTCGCGCCAGCGAGAACATCAGCCACTTCTGGCCGGCCTGCTCGAAGTTGACATGGACCTGCCGGTTCTCGCCATTGCCCTCGAATCGCAGGATCGTGCCTTCGCCGAATTTCGGGTGGCGCACGCGGGCGCCCAGGCGCATGGGCGTTTCCTCCCCTGCGGGCGGTGGTGCCGCGCGTGACCGGCGTTGCGGTTTCGCGGTGCCGATATCGGTGCCGCGGCGCACGATGGCCGGTCCGGGAGCGGTGTACAGCGGCCGGCTGACCGAAATCCGGGGCCGGATCTCCTCGATCGCCTCCGGTGGCAGTTCGGCCAGGAAACGCGACGAGTCACGATAGGAGGTGTGCCCGAAGATGCGCCGGCTCTCCGCATGGGTCAGGTACAGATGTTCCCTTGCCCGCGTGAGGCCGACGTAGCACAGCCGCCGCTCCTCGGGCAGCTTATCGGCGTCGAAGGCGGAGCGTTCCGAAGGGAACAGCCCCTCCTCGAGCCCGACGATGAATACGGTCGGGAACTCGAGACCCTTCGCCGCATGCAGTGTCATGAGCTGCACGCAGTCGAGCCCGGTCGCAGCCTGAGTCTCGCCGGATTCGAGCGTGGCATGGGCGAGGAATGCGGGGAGCGGCGCCAGGCCGTCGTCGTTCTCCGGAACGAAGCCCTCGGCCGCGTTGACGAGCTCGTCGAGGTTCTCGACGCGCGCCTCGCCCTTGTGGTCCTTCTCACGAGCGTGATGAGTGCGCAGGCCTGAAGACTCGATCACCACGCGCACCTGCTCGTGCAGCGGCAGTTCCGCGATCTCGGCGGCCATGCGTTCGATCAGCGCGAAGAAACCCTTGAGGGCGCCGGCCGCGCGTGCCGGAAGCGTTGCGAGCAGCGCCTGCCCGGCGTCCCACAAGATCTGGCCCTTCTCCCGGGCCGTGGCGCGCAGCAGGTCGAGCGTCGCGTTGCCGATGCCGCGCGCGGGCAGGTTGACGACGCGCTCGAAAGACAGGTCGTCGCCGCGCGCCTGGGTCAGGCGGAGATAACCGAGCGCATCCTTGATCTCGGCGCGTTCGAAGAACCGCAGGCCGCCGTACACCCGGTACGGGATGCGCGCCGCCATCAGCGCCTCCTCGAAGGCGCGCGACTGGGCGTTGCTGCGGTACAGCACGGCCGCCGCTGCCAGCGGCAGGCCACCACGCTGGTGCTCGCGGATCCGCTCGAGGACGAAATCGGCCTCGTCGCGCTCGTTGAAAGCCGCGTACACGCGAATCGGCTCGCCACCCTTCGCCGCGGTCCATAGCTCCTTGCCCATGCGGTCGGTGTTCTTCGCGATGATGGCGTTGGCGGCGGCGAGGATCACCGGCGTCGAGCGGTAATTCTGCTCAAGCCGGTAGACGGTCGCCGAGAAATCGCGGCGGAAATGCTGCATGTTCTCGACTCGCGCTCCGCGCCAGCGGTAAATCGACTGATCGTCGTCGCCGACCACGAAAGGTGCGCCGCCCTGGCCTGCCAGCAGCTTCAGCCATTCATACTGGACGCCGTTGGTGTCCTGGAACTCGTCTACCAGCGGGTGCCGGAAACGCTCGCGGTAGTAGGCGCCGAGATCCGCGACATCGCGCAGAGTCTCGAAACTCCGCAGCAAGAGCTCGGCGAAATCGACGACACCCGCCTGTTCGCAGCGCGCCTGGTAAAGCTCGTACAGCTTGATCAACTGGCGGCGCGTTGGATCGCCACGGTCGTCAAGGCACTTGACGCGCCGGCCCTCGTCCTTGTGCGCGTTGATGAATCCCTGGACTTCACGAGCGACCCAGCGCTGCTCGTCGAGCTTCTGCTCGCGGATGATCTTGCGCACCAGCCGGTGCTGGTCCTCCTCGTCGAGGATCTGGAAGGACTGCGGAAGGCCCGCCTCGCGCCAGTGGCGGCGCAGCAGGCGATGGGCAATGCCGTGGAAGGTGCCGACCCATAACGCGTTGCCCGGAATGCCGAGCAGCGACTCGATGCGCCCGCGCATCTCGGCGGCCGCCTTGTTGGTGAAGGTGACGGCCATGAGCCCCTGCGGCGACACGCCGTGCTCGCGGATCAACCAGGCGGCGCGGCGCGTCAGCACGCGCGTCTTGCCGCTGCCGGCGCCAGCCAGCACCAGGACCGGGACGATTGGCGCGGCGACGGCTTCGCGCTGGGCGTCGTTCAACGATTCGAGGAGGTCGTGGCTGGGCATGGGGCGCGCATTCTAGCAAGCGCGCGTCGCGTCACCGAGGCGTCGGTTGCTGCGCGTCCTGGGCGAAATTCACGAGCGCGAGCGCCAGCGCAATGACCACGGGGCCGAGGAACATTCCGATCATGCCGAAGGCGATCAGGCCGCCCAGCACGCCGATGAAAACCGCAAGCGTCGGCACGACCGCTCGGCCGGAGATCAGGAGCGGTTTCAGGAAGTTGTCCACCGTGCTGACGAGGAGCCCGATGATGGCCAGCACGATGGCGGCCACGTAGCGACCCTGGAACAGCAGCACCCCGACCGCCGGCACCCAGACGAGTGCGGTGCCGCCGAAGGGCACGACGGAGAACACCGCGCCGATGACGCCGAATACGACAGGCGCCGGCAGCCCGACGACCGCAAAGCCGATGCCGAGCAAAAACCCCTGGACGATCGCGGTCACGACGGTGCCGAGCACGACGGCACGCGTCACGGCAGCGAGCCGGTCCTTGAGTTCGTCGCGGCGCCCCCGCTCGAGCGGCACGAGGTTGATCGCCGAACGCGCTATCGTCCGGCCGTCGCGGATGAAGAAGAACAGCAGGAACATCATCACGGTGAAGGACAGCACCGTGCCGACGGCGCCCAGGAACGCGGTGCCACCGAGTGCGGCAAGCTGTTCGACGAGC